>DAOLFJ010000022.1:26711-29689 GCA_035326365.1 Saprospiraceae bacterium
ATTCATTAAAATCCCCACCTTCATAAATCCATTGTCCATTAATGAGTAATGAATCTCCTTGACATAAATCAATCTGAGAAATAGTCCTTACCGTATCTTGAAAAATAACGTCCAAAGTTATAGTACTATCACACCCATCTTGACTAGTCAAAACTTGTTGATAAAGCCCTGAATTGTGTATCCATTGGTTGTTGAAGAAGATGGAATCGTTGGAGCAGAGGTTAATTTCATTTAAAATTTGCCAAGTAAAATTAGCTTTTACATAAGAATAAAACTGGGTTGGACAATCAGAATCCAAAACAACATAAGAAACAGTTTGCTCTTCTTTGTACCATTTATTGTTTATTAAAACTGAATCACCCAAACACAAATTAAAGGTATCATTTACAATTTGTAATGGTATAAAATCAATTGTTATTGATGTTGTACTGTCACAACCATTAATTCCTGAATCATTTACAATATAACTCCCTGGTAGTTTTATCCATTTATCGTTGATTAGTATTGAATCGCCTTGACATAATTGATAATTAACAAAACTTATATTTTCATCATAAAAGTCTAATACTAATGAAATAATTGTATCACAATCGTTTTGACTTATTAAGGAATCTTGATAAATTCCAGATGTAAAAATCCATTGATTATTAAAATAAATTGAGTCATTCGGGCAAATATTTTGCATTTCTGTAACTTCAACAACATTTTTGACTACTTCAATTTCATCAAATAAAAATCGGCAAAGTTCTGTTTCAACAGTGACCGAATATAACCCTTCATTTACAACATTTATTGCTTCAGAAGTTTCTCCTGTACTCCATAATATTTCTTTATACGAATCTAAATCTAAATGAACAAAATAATTACTTCCGCAAATTTCAATTTCATCATCTAATTCAAGCTCTTCATTAAGATACTCGTCATTTAAAACTATAATGGGCCGATTACCCATAAAGCCTTTAGCTTCAGCATGATGTTGACTAAAGGCCGAGCATTTATTATCAATTCGAAGGTTTACACCTGAACCTGTAAAGTCTTCCATATCATAATAGAGTACTAGGTTACTTTCATTACCGGCTAATGGCAGATTGTAATTTTGACTAATTTGTTGGTCTGTTAATGGTGCATCATAAAACCTTAACTCATCTATAATTCCACTAAAAAAATTACCAAAACTACCTCCAACGTTCTTGTATGCACCTATTCTAATATTCTCAAATGATGGATAAATTGGTATAAAACTCCCTCCTGAAAATTGCCCAGGTACCAGATTCCCATTTACAAAAAGCTTAATACTTGTAGCATCATGGACTATTGCAATATGTGTAAAAACTCCACTACTTATTTGAACACTTGAAGTTTCAAAATTACTGTTACTTGTACAAAAACCGTTAGGACTAATAGACCAGAACAATTTCCCATCAAAGACTGACAAATAATAACCATATTGGTTATTACACCATTGTTTTGACACAATCATTCTATTACCATCATCACAATTAGGCATAATCCATGCTTCTATTGTAATTCCACTCCCACCCATTAATAAGTTTGATG
This sequence comes from Saprospiraceae bacterium, assembly GCA_035326365.1. Taxonomy (GTDB): domain Bacteria; phylum Bacteroidota; class Bacteroidia; order Chitinophagales; family Saprospiraceae; genus OLB9. The sequence continues at coordinate 28,269 of DAOLFJ010000022.1, forward strand.
ATGATTCAACCTCAAGATAATTGCTACATCCGTCTAATAACAACCCTTTATTAAATTGAGCATTTAAAAAGTTGGATAAAGTTAAAGCAATTGCAAGTATGAAAATATTGATTTTTTTCATCTTAATGCATTCTATCAATTCTTAAAAATAACTTTTTTGCTACTGAATAAAACTAAAAACTTAGCCATAATAAGAACCAACTAACTTAAAAAGTAATAAGAAGCTTTTTTACACAAAAAGCTTCTCAGTTTTATACTTAATTTATTAAAACAAATTTTCCAGATCGAGATTCACCGTCAGAAGTTAATTTATAGAAATATACTCCTGATTTGTTTCCTAACTGATTCGATGATATCCCTAATTCATTCGAACCTTTGATAGAATTTATTGATTTTGAAAAAATTAAATTGCCTGTAATGTTGTAAACTTCAATACTTACAGCTCCCGATTTACAATTTTTAAATTCTATTAAAGTCTCTTGACTAAATGGATTCGGTTTTGCATTTGATAAAACAATCCCGTCATTATTTTCCAAATGATTGAGTTGGATAGTTCTTTGAGATAAATCAGAATAATAAACTTCACTTTTGAAAGTGCTGTTCAACCCAATAAAAGTTTCATTGACAGATTTGCTTTTCAAAACTAATGAAAATAAAGGTTCAAAATCATTTATTAAAACTGAATTTCCAGAACCAAATGATATATTGATAGACTTCCCATTAAAATGAACGTTATCCTGGCCAATCTCGAGTTGATTGTTCACAATTTCAAATCCATCTAGTTTACGTACATCCAATGACATCTGAAATCCATTCAAATCAAAAGATGAAGTTGCGTAAAAGCTTACTATCTGTTCGTCACCTTCTAATTTGTTTATAACAACTTTTATTTCTTCAACATTACTATTCCTAAATTCTTGGTTAGATTTTAGATTGGAATCATCGTTAATATCCCCAAGTTTTATTCCCATAAAGTTGAGTTCATTAAAGTCTTTTATTCCTTTCTCTATGACATACTTCTCGTTTACATCTATACTACTTATCCTATCAAAATCTGGCAATTCAGTGATAAATCTCCAACTCTTGTTATGACTAAATTTATTAGTTATACCCAATATTAATTTTCTAAGCTCGATAAGATCTCCTGCAGAAACTCTTTTGTCATTATTGACGTCCGCTGCAACATATTTTCTAGATTGGTCAAAAATATCTAAGCCTAGGATATGACGTTGGATAAGAATTAAGTCAAGGGTAGTCACACCATTCAGAAAGTCATCATTTTTAAGTACAGAAATTTCGCAATCATTTGAATTAACGATATCACTGATGGCAAAATTACCATATTCATCTGTCATAATGTTAAAAACCCCTGAATCTTGATGCTTTAAAACATTGACATTCTTTAATGGATTTCCATCAGC
>DAOLFJ010000023.1:0-29671 GCA_035326365.1 Saprospiraceae bacterium
TCATTTTTTTATTAATTCCCAATAAAATAATATTTGGATTCATTTTTTGTTTAGCTTGAATTTGCCATATAATTTTGAATATAAATAATGGTAAAAATATAATTCTGCATTAACACTTGTATGACAAAGGAATGAAATATGCTTTTTAAGTATTAACAATAAATTGACTAGTATAGAAAATGTGGAATTTAGAAAAAGGAATAAAGAACGTTAATTGCTGTATAAGACCTTTATTTAATAATTATTTTTTTTTGTGCAGATTCCACTATCAAATTTAGAATCTCCTTGACATTAGTTTATCTTGCATCCTTAATCTTTTAATTTTTCTAGACTTGATCAATAATCTTAATCATCCAAACATTGTAAATGCTACTGATATCCAACAACTAGTTGGGATGGACCAAATGTTTTATGAAATCTACAACCTGTATGGTCCACCACCTAATTGGATACGTCCACAAGGTTTCGAGACCTTAGCTAGAATCATCTTGGAACAACAAGTTAGCCTTGCTTCTGCCTTTGCACATTACCTAAAACTAAAAGCATACATCACAGATTTTACCCCAGAAAATATCATAACACTTTCTGATCATGAGATGAAATCTAATCAAATTAGTCAACAAAAAGCCAAATATCTAAAAGCACTTAGTCACAGCATACTCAAAAATGAAATTGATTTAGTGTCTTTGGGTAACAAATCTACAGATGAAGTGAGACAGCAACTGACAGCTATAAAAGGCATAGGTAATTGGACCACAGATATTTACATGATGTTTTGTTTGCAGTCAAAAGATATTTTCCCCATTGGAGACATAGCCATCATCAATACTGTGAAAGAATTAAAACAAGTCACCACCCAAAATGAAATTGCCACTTTATCCGAACAGTGGAAACCGCTAAGATCCCTTGCATCCTTCTTTTTATGGCATTACTATCTCAAAAAAAGGAATCGCCCTGCTTTTATTTAATAAATATCCTTGACATAGCCGAACAATAAAGACAAATGTCAATAAATAAATCTATAATCATCTTAAAGACTTAATACTATATCTAAAAAAGATATTTTAACTGGATTTATTAAAAGTAATTCAAATTAGTTAAACATTTTTGTCATAGAAATGTCTCCTTTCAATTAAATCTATTAATTACTTTATGAAGACATTGATAAGTGTATTGATTTTGTTATTCCCAATATTAGGAATGACTCAAAATGGTGTGATAAAAGGTACCGTGAAAGATAAAAATTCTAATGAATCCATCATAGGTGCAAACATATTGATTGTGGGAACTGAGACAGGAACGTCTACAGATATCGATGGTAACTACATCATAGAAGGCTTGAAGCCAGGCATTTATTCTATTCAAGTTAGTTATATCGGTTACGAGCCACAAACTCTTTCTGAAATCGAAGTTCAAGGCGCTAGACCAACTATCCTGAATTTCCAATTAGCTGAAAGTGTCAATCAACTCAATGAAGTAGTAGTCCAAGCTGCTTCTTTCAAAAAAACAGCTGAGAGTCCTGTTTCACTTCGAACTATAGGTGTATCTGAAATAAAAAGAAATCCTGGCGGAAACAGAGATATATCTAGAGTTATACAATCATTACCTGGTGTCACTTCTACCGCTTCTTTTAGAAATGACCTAATCATCCGTGGTGGTGCGCCCAATGAGAATAGATTTTATCTAGACGACGTAGAAGTACCTGTTATCAATCACTTTGCTACGCAAGGTTCATCAGGTGGTCCGGCAGGTATTATAAATGTAGATTTCATTCGAGAAGTGGATTTTTTCAGTGGTGCTTTTCCTGTAAATCGTGGCAATACGTTAAGTTCAGTTTTCAATTTTAAGTTTAAAGATGGCAGAGACGATAGAATCGGAGCCACCATGACTGCTGGAGCTACAGACATAGGTGTAACCCTAGATGGACCAATCAATGAAAAAAGTACTTTTTTAGTTTCTGCGAGAAGATCATATTTGCAGTTCTTATTTAAAGCTGTCGGTCTTCCTTTCCTACCTACATACACGGATTTTAATGCCAAGTATAAATATAAAATCGATGATAAAAACGAAATATATTTCATTGGTTTAGGTGCTATAGATGATTTTACATTAAATCTAGATGCAAATGATACTGAAGCAAAACAAAGTCTTTTAGATCAACTACCTGTAAATACACAATGGAATTATACGAATGGATTGGTATACAAACATTATGGACGAAAAGGATATACAACTTTTGTGTTGAGTAGAAATATGCTAAATAATGAAGCTGTCAAATATCTAAATAATGATGAATCTAATCCAAACAACCTGATCCTTCAATACAAATCTCAAGAAATAGAAAACAAACTCAGAATAGAAAATACCCAAAAACTAGGCGAATGGCAGTATTTGGCAGGTATAGGTTATGAATATGTAAAATACAACAACCGTACAGCCAATAAGATATTTACCGCTCAAGGTCCGGAAGAAATAGATTATATGGCTGATTTGGCTTTTCATAAGTATAGCGCTTTTGGAAGTCTGAGTCGTAAGTTTTTTAATGAAAAGCTTAGTACATCTTTCGGATTTAGACTTGATGGTAACTCATATTCTGACGACATGAGCAATCCATTGGATCAGTTTTCGCCAAGGTTTTCCCTTTCATATCAATTGTCAGAAAAACTAGCTTACAACTTTAATGTAGGTAGATATTTTCAGTTGCCACCATATACAAGTTTAGGATATACTGAAAATAATACTTTGGTCAATAAACAAAATAACATTTCATTTATTGCTGCCAATCATTTGGTTACTGGACTTGAATATACTTTGTCTGCTAATAGCCAGATTACCGTAGAAGCATATTATAAGACATATGAAAACTATCCATTTTTACTTAGAGAGCAAATTTCTTTAGCTAATCTTGGAGGAGATTTTGGTGTCATTGGAAATGGCCCCGTAACTTCCATGACTGAAGGGAGGACATATGGCTTAGAAATGCTATTCCAACAAAGACTTTTCAAAGGTTTTTATGGCATCCTAGCTTGGACAATTGGTCGTTCTGAATTCAATAATAATGATGAAGATTTTGCGCCTAGCAGTTGGGACTCTAGACAAATTATTAACCTTACAATGGGCAAAAGATTTGCCAGAAATTGGGAACTTGGCATCAGATATCGATACCAATCAGGTTTGCCTTTTACGCCTTTTGATGCTAATTCAGACTTAGCTACAAATTGGGACAGAAATTTTGCTGGTATCCCAGATTATACCAGAATTAACAGCCAAAGACGAGGTCCTGTAAATGGTCTAGATCTTAGGCTAGACAAAAAATGGTTTTTCAAGGGTTGGGATTTGAATTTATTCCTTGATTTCCAAAATGTAACAGCTACCGCAGTGGCAAGAGAAGTTTTAATTTTAGATAGACCATTGGATGAAAACAAAAAACCTATCGGTGGTCCAATCATAACAAATCCTGATGCACCTGTAGATGAACAACGATACAAACTAAAAACCATCAATGATAATGAAGGCACCGTGCTACCTACCTTGGGCATTGTTATTAGTTTGTAAATGAATGCATTAAGAATAAAGATTGGTGTAAGAGTAAATTCATCTTTTTAATCGTTAATTTTTTGTTATGTTATACATAAATAGAATCATTTCACTGAATAATTGATTAACCTATCATAAATCTCTTTTGCAATCTCTCTGACTTCCATGGCAACATCTTGAAAGTGACCCTTGTCTTTGTTTTGCAATGCTACACAAGCTTCATAATAAGGTCGCATAATAACATCAATATTAAACTCCTGAAAGACGGATAACATCTCTGACCCAAAACCTTTTCTGATGGCGACGGAAGCATATCTGACCCAATCGTCAAATGTATTTAGTGGATTTTTATCTTCCAATTTTTCAATAGCATGTTTTAAGCTTTCTGATGCTAATCCAAAATTGAAATCGTAGATGTGGAAGAGAGATTGGTGCAGAAAATATGTGTCCATCATTTCCTTTTCTTTTTCGATTTCTACAGCCTTGAACTTATTAAGTGCTTCATCCCTTTGACCAAGAATATCACGTAGTAAAAATATCAAATTATAAATCGCTGCAATATTAGTAGGATCACTTAGTATAGCCTTGAAGTATGCATCTTTTGCCTTTTCGTATTCTTTTAGGTTATCATGATATAAATTTCCTAAACCATTCCAGGCATTAGAATAATTAGGATCGAGTGCTATGGCTTTTAAATATGTATCTTTGGCTTTATCGTACTCATTAATTTGATTACTGTATAAGTTACCTAAATTATTTAGAGGATAAACCAATTCTGAAGCTAATTTTATAGCCATTTTATAAGCATGTTCCGCTTTTTTATAATCTTTTAGGTGTAAGTGGTACAAATTGCCTAAATTATTCCAAGAATAGCCATCATCTGGATCACTTTTTATAGCTTTTTCATAAGCATGTTTTGCATTCTCATAATTATTAAAATATTCTTGATATAAATTTCCTAAATTGATCCATGCATAAGCAAAATTTGGTTTAATAGCAATTACACACAAATAATATTCCTTTGCTTTGTTAAACTCTTTTAGGTGGTAGTGATAGAGATAGCCCAAATTAGTCATAGCACTTAAATATTCTGGATCTAACTCGATAGCTTTAAGATATGCATCCTTTGCCTTATCGTATTCTTTAAAATGTTTCATAAGTAAGTTTCCCAAGTTATACCAAATTGAAGCATTATTTGGATTTAGTTCATTTGCATAAAAATATGCTTCTTTAGCTTTATCAAATTCATTAAGATTATCTTGATATAGATTTCCCAAGTTTTCCCACGGTTCCGAAAGTTTTGAATCTAACTTGATTGTATAATGATAACTTATTAAAGCTTTATCAAAATTCTTAAGATATTCTTGATTAACATACCCTTTATAAAATCTAAGTTTAGCATTTTTTGGAAATAGCTCAATCATATTACTTAACCATTCATCAGCTTCTCGGTATTTTTCATTTTTTATTAATTTATCGTATTCATCAAAATTTAATTCGATTTTATTTTCAATTCCTAACTTTCCATATATTTCAGGTTCACTTTCTGCTAAGATATTGATACCGTCAGATGTATGTGCATCAAATTTTTCTTTTAGTGTTTTATTCTTGATTGTTGGAGACAAAGCCAAACGAAATACTGCATCATTTTCACTAGCAATGCTCTTACTTAGTAATGACGTAGCGATTTGATGTAATTCTTCACCATAAAACTCTTCTATAAATCTTGATAAACAGGTGATGTTTTTTCTATGCCTTCGTGTACTTCTACGCATTAGATACCACACATTAAAAAAGCGCTCAGTCATTTCATACTTGTCACCTTTAGTTTTATTACTTGGTGCTTTAGTTATCCATCCAATTTGTCGCAACCTTCTGAGTTGGGGCGATAGAGTATTGTTTTCCAGTAATGTAATATCCCGTAGTTTTTGTAAATCTATGGGATCCCAATACAAAGCAATAGCGTCTACAATCGTCCGCATTTGATCAGAGAGTTCATCGACACGGGCTTTATATATAGGTGTCACTTCATCCAATAGTTTTTCTAAGTCATCACTGACATTTGTGCCAAAACCAGCAGACAATGATGAAAATAATATGATAGCCGTACGGATATTTCCACCCGTAAGTCTAAATAGGGTTTTGATTCGGTTTTGATTGGTATAGAAAGAAGATTTTATTTTTTCGTCATCCAAACTATCTGCTAATGAGATAATGAGTTCAAGAAAAAATTCATACTCCAATGGATCAAGCGTAGTCAATTTGAAATAGTCGTAGAATGCCTGTTTGTAATCAAAAACAGCATCAAAAGGAGCAGCACTTGCACCTATAAATATTGGAGCATTAGATTTTGACATTTTTTCTCGAAGTTGCCATTGTTCATCACTTTGTAAACGTTCGAATACCAAATCCAAATTATCCACAAGCAAAACAGGTCTTTTGTCTAATTCTGCCATCATACTCATAAAAAGCGTATAAGCATTTTCATCTAGATAGGATTGATCTCCGTCATTAAGAAGTTTTTTCACTTGTTTCTCACACTTTTGACTTAAACTTTTTTCATTTACAATCTCAAGATAATCTATCAATACATCGATAGTGTTAAGCCAAAATTTTGACAATCTATCGATATTATAAAGTTCTTCAGGAAATTGTAATGGAACAAACTTATCTGCCAGCAATGCATCACTTCTTAATTCTACTTCGATTCGCTTGAGTAAAGTCGTTTTACCCATACCTCGCTGCCCAATAATGAGATTATGTTGAGGAATAGAATCCTTTTCTTCTTTTCTAATTTGATTGATGAGTGTGTGAAACACTTTTTGTCTTACCAAAAAATTATTAATTACATCCTCATCTTTTAGAAGTCCTGGATTGTATTTTCTTATGGATTGAAGATTTATTTTCTTATTCATGGCAGTGCGATGTGAAATTTTTGGATAATATAATCCCTGATCAATGGCGACCTGAACTGATAAACTTGATTTTCTAAGACAATGTAACCATCGGATTCCAACTGATCCAAGATGTCTAAAATCTGCAATTCTTTTGTATTGCTCCATTCGCTACCCAAAATGAATGCTTTTAGGAATTCAAGGTTCACCGATTTTCCTTTGGCGATCAGTTTTAAAAATTCAATGTGAATCTCAGCATCTTTAATATGTAGCTGTAATCTTTGAATCCACAAATCAAAATCCTTTTTATGTTCTTCCAAAGCTTTTTTATAACCTTCATCCACATGGACGATAGTCATGGTTTTATCTGCCATTTCATTCATAGCTGCATCGAAGACAATAGCAAGATAGAAGGGAATCGGCCATCCCACCTTAGAAATGATATGGTTTGATACTTCACTATCTAAATCTATCATTGATCTTTTGGCTGCCAATCGAAGAAAATCGATGGTCTCTTCCTGATCATAAGCGCCTAGTTTATAAGGCTTTATGTCATTAATGGTATAAGATAGATTTCTTTGCGCAGCATAATTCTCTAGACTTATTGACCCACAAAAGAACCAAACTTTTTTATCTTTTACATCGTATTCTTCTCCATTATCATATTGTCTAAATGATCGTAAGACATTTAGCATGGTTTCCACTCTCGCTATGCCATCTTCTTTTGTCTCAAGACTAGCAAGAAATACAGGTAATTCGTCAAGGACGACTAAGAAGTTACCTTTCATTTGATTAATTGCTTTTCCTAGCGTTTCTAATAGCTGCTCTACACTATTATCATTGTGAGTGTACTTTATTTTTGCGCCAAAGGCATCTATTTCAATATTGGCACTTTTAAACATACTAATGAAAGAGTCTTTTGTTTTTTTCCACAATGATTCTTGATCCTTAAGTGCGCTTATGATTCTTTGTGCGACAATTGTTTCATCCTTTGCGCCTTCCAAAGTTACATAAATTCCATTCCAGTTTTCTTTTTGGATCAAATACAAAATTCGCATTGCTAAAGAGGTCTTCCCAACTCTCCTAGGCGCAGAAAGTAAAATATGAGTTCCTTTTGATATTACATTTTTGATCCTATCTATCATTTTTGTCCGACCAAAAAAATTACTTCCCTTCGCTGGTGGTCCTATGTGTGTACTCATGTTAAATTTGATTTATCATCATTTGTAATTGTGGCATCTACTTTTATTGTAAATTTAACTTTTCTCATAGTAATGAACATGACAGTCAAAGAAATCATTGCAGCGATGATAGTTAAACCAACGCCACTAAAAAGCCATTCTTTATTATTCACCACTCAATTTATAAAGTTAAATAGCACAACAAATATATGTACAAAAACGTACACGTACAAATTTGTATACATTTTTTTATGTATTTTAACATTTATTTAACTTTAGTGATGTACTAATTTAATAAATAAGGAGTCAAAATTAATTTATTTCCATCGTAAGTTAATTTTATCGTACGACAGCTTCATCTTATAATACTAATAAAAATTCTTCGTCCCTCTCATAGGGGTAAAACCCTCCTTCGTTTTCATACTACAAAACAAAGGAAAATGAATCGTATTAAATTTTTATTTTTATCAGTTTATCTGATTTCTAGTCAGTCCATTTTTGCTCAAACGGAACAATCTTACAATATCCGCGGCACCGTAAAAGACGACGTCACTCAGCAAGCACTCATCGGTGCACTTGTCTATGTTGTCAATCATGAAAATCAATCAACCACAACAGATGAAAATGGCGACTTTCGCATCGAAGCACTTCCTCTAGGAAGACATAATCTACAAGTGTCTTATCTAGGATATGTAGCTTATGTGTCCAATATTGAGATCAAAAGCGGAAAGGAACTAGTGCTCAATATCGCCATGAAAGAAGAGTCCAAGTCACTTGAAGAAGTGGTGATCACTGCTCGTGCAGAAAAGTCCAAACCTGTCAATTCTATGGCATACGCTAGCACACGCACTTTCTCAGTAGAAGAAAGTAGTAAATTCGCAGGCGCAGTAGATGATCCTGCACGTATGGCGCAGTCTTTTGCTGGTGTAGTACCTACAGATGATGGTAGCAATTATGTCTCTATCCGTGGAAATCATCCTTCTGCATTGCTCTACAGGATGGAAGGCATTGACATACCCAATCCCAACCACTTCGGTGATGTGGCTTCGTCTGGTGGCGGCGTATCTGTGTTGTCGTCACAAATGATGGCCAATTCTGATTTTTCTACAGGTGCTTTTTCAGCAGAATATGGCAATGCATTGGGTGGTATTTTTGACCTGAAATTGCGAAAAGGCAATAATAACAAAACAGAATATACCTTCAAAGCTGGTTTCCTAGGTATGGAAGCGGCAATAGAAGGTCCATTTAGCAAAAAATATAAAGGTTCGTATTTGATCAATTACAGGTATTCAACCTTGTCACTCATTGATAAGTTGGGTGTGGACCTGAGTGGTGTTATTAATTATAGTGACTTATCGTATCACATCAATTTGCCACTGAACAAAGGTGGACATTTTTCACTTTTTGGGCTCAATGGTTGGAGTGATCAAGGTATCGATGAGACCCTAGAAGATATTGATGTAGAAAAAGGTGCACTTGACCATAGATTTGAAGGAGTATTCTTGAGTAATATGTCTGTAAATGGTGCAAAATATACCGTTTCTTTAAATAGAAATAGTTTTTTGAGTGCGATTTTGGCTTATTCTACTACGAAAAATGGTTATAAAGAAGATGTCAATACGGTATTTAGAGATTATACTTTCTTTAGCAAATTTAATCTGGACAATAAAGTCAATAAACTTTCTGGGGTACTTAGTTTTACCCAAAAACTCAACCCAAATCTGGTCCTGAAAAGTGGTGCTTTTTATGATAACATGGGCTACCAAACCACTTATAATGAATATACAAATGCCAATGAATTTACGAATCTAATCAATAATGCAGATAAAACTTCTCTTGTTCGAGCTTACACACAAATGCAATATCGTATCAATGATAAATGGTCATCAAATTTTGGTATTCATTATGCCAATTTCCTACTCAACAACAAACAAGTCGTAGAACCAAGAGGTAATATCCAATACACAATCAATCAACGGTCAAACATTGCCTTGGCTTATGGAAGACACAGTCAAGTGCAGCCTTTGATCGTATATTTCTTGAAAGGTGAAGACGGCAGCTTGGCCAATAAAGATTTGGACTTCACAAAGGCGCATCATTTGGTTTTGACCTACAATTTTGATATCAACGCACATACACGTATTAAGTCAGAGCTTTATTATCAGCATCTGTCGGACGTGGCCGTTGGACAAGGAGAAAACAGCAATTTTGCCATGGTAAACCAACAATATTTTATCCCTGATTTTGCATTAGTCAATGAAGGAAAAGGCAGAAATATGGGTGTAGAACTGACCTTAGAGCGTTTTTTACATAATAATTGGTACTACATCGTCACGGCTTCTGTCTTTGATGCTAAGTACAAAACACCAACTACACATTGGCTCAACACTCGGTACAATGCTCAATATTCATCTGTCATCACTCTAGGAAAAGAGTGGGTCTTGGGCAAAAGTAAAAGAAATACTTTGGGTTTTAATATAAAAAATGCTATCGTTGGCGGACAATGGGACACGCCGATTGATAGAGCAGCATCTCAACTTGCCAAAGAAGAAATTCGCGACGAAAGCAGACCTTTTTCAGTCCAATTAAGAGATTATTATAAACTAGATGTAGGTGTAAAATACAAAAGAAATAAAAAGAAATTTACTTCCACACTTTCGCTAGATCTCATGAATGCAACCAATAGTCGGAATGTCGGCGGTCTGACTTATGATATTCAAAATGATAAAATGAATGAGTGGACCATGATGCCTTTTGTTCCTGTATTGGCGTATAAAGTAGAGTTTTAAAAGAGATAAATTATAAGAGATAAGTTTTGCAATGTTTAATTTAATAATTTTATAAATAATTTGAAAATGAAAAATGGTTTTTATTTGCTGATAATCAGCACTTTACTGAGTTGTGATTTAGATAGTTTCAATTGTTATGATGGTAGTTTTATAACAAAAGAGTTGTCACTTAGTGTATTTCATAAGATAGATATTGATTTTGGTTGTGAAGTGATTTTGGTCGATGGTGTTGAACAAAAAATCGTTATTGAAGGTAAAGTAGATATGATCCAAGATTTGGAAAGTCGATCTATTGTGTCCAATGATACTTGGAGAGTACACACCAAAGGAAATTGTATTTTACCCACTAAAGACACTAGAATTTATATTACCGTACCAGGATTGAAAGAGTTGTCTGTCGATGGCAACTATATGATTTCTTCAGAAGGATTGCTAAAAAATGTTGATAATTCGCTCAAAATAGACCTTGACGGAAATGGAGATTTATCCTTAAGTTTGGATAATGTGGCACTTCTTGAGCTTAAAATTGATGGCAACGGTAAAGTAGATATTGAAGGAGTTACCAATAGATTCAACATAGATTGTGATGGAAATAGCGAAATAAGAGCACACAATTTTTTGGCAGAAATCATTGATATAGAAATAGATGGAAATGTTACTATGAACGTAAATGCATCACAAAGACTCATAGTTAATATGGATGGAAATGGTACGGTATGTTACAAAGGCAATCCTCAGATTACATCCAATCAAGAAGGAAGTAGCAGAATCAAAAACTGCAATTAACATGGGTAGTACGGCAGAAAATATATTTTACCTATCTTCCAATCCAGATAAAAAGAATGGTTTTGAGCAAGGTATTTCACATCACAAAAACATACGGCAATCAACAGGCGTTAAGGATAAGGATATGAATGATAAAATCAAACACATACAGGAAGTCAAGTCTGTGGACACTGCCACTTTTGAGCAGCTTTTTACAGATCATTACGATGCGCTATACCGCTATTGTCAGACGATGGTCAAGGATCAAAATGATATTGAAGATATTGTACAGTCGGTATTTATGGATTTGTGGCATGATCGTAGCAAATTGGTCATTCACACTTCTATCAAAGCATATCTCTACAAAGCAGTGTACTTTAAATGTATGAATAAAATCAAACACGACAAAGTGGCCACCAAGTATTCAAATGCCATCTCGAGTTCAGAAAGTATAGCGGTCACGGACACGCTCATTATTCAAGAAATCGCCGACAAAATAAAGGAAACCATCGAAAGCCTTCCTGAACAATGTCGCAAAATATTCTCCATGAGTAGGATGGACGGACTTAGGTATAATGAGATAGCAGAAAAACTAAATCTATCACCCAAAACCATCGAAAACCAAATGAGTAAAGCACTTAAGACAATGAGAGTCGCTTTGTCAGAATATATCCAAATCATTGTCCTCACGATATTAACATACTTATAATGGACCTATATAATCACAGCATGGATGATCTCATCAGCAAATATCTTTGTGGTGAAGCAACACCTGATGAAGCGATGCAACTAGAAGACTGGAAACAAATCTCCAAAGAAAATCAACTATATTTTGAAAATATGCAGCAGACATTTTTGATGGTTTCTAATGTAGAATGGTCTGCACCTAATAAAAAGGCTGCTTGGCAAAAGTTTAGTGCTAAACCAAAACCAAGCACTAAAATTGGATGGATATACGGATTGGCAGCTGCACTAATCGTAGGGCTTTTGTCAGTAGTTTTCTTGATGAGAGATACTAAAATGCCTGTGGAATTGATAGCCAATGAATCTGTTGTTACGCAATCGCTAAATGACCTAAGTGAAGTGACCTTGCAAGCAAATAGTAAAATCTCTTATGAAGATGGTTTTGGTACCGAGCATCGAAAGCTAAAATTAATTGGGAAGGGCAAATTTACAGTAACCCATAATGAAGATTTACCATTCATCATTGAGTCCAATGGCGTTTTTATTGAAGACTTGGGTACTGTATTTAGTGTAGAAAGTGTCCCTGAATCCGATACCGTTTATGTAGTGGTCAATGAAGGTATCGTACGTCTCTATGACGAACATGGTAGCGAGCTCATCATAAAAGCAGGAGAAAAAGCATGGTATATTCGTTCACAAAAGACGATCATTACTGATTTGCAAACCAAAGTATTGAAGTTTGACTTTAAGGATACGCGCTTGGTGGAAGTCATTGATTTGCTCGAAAAAACATATCAGATAGATGTGCAATTATCTCCCGAATCCATTGGAGAATGTAAAATCACCACTCAGTTTTTTGACGAAGAAGTGGCCACCATAATAACCGTTGTTGCCGAAACATTAGGTTTTAAGTATGAATACCAGGACCATCACTACAAAATAACAGGTAAGCCATGTCAATAAGAATCATTTTCAGTATGTTGACTTTTTTGGTATGCAATGTCTCTCAAAGTCAGTCAAATATTAACCAAGAAGTCACCCTTCAGTACAATAATACGCAAGCGAATATCATTTTTCGAGATATTCAGAACCAAACAGGTATGGTTTTTTCGTATAGCGAGTTTCAAGACAATCAGCTGATGTCCATTCAGGTTGTCAAAAAGCCTTTAAAAGATGTGTTGCCTATTTTAGAAACAACATTGAACATCCAAATTTCCATCAAAGAAAAATATATCATCGTAAAACCAAACAAAGATGGCTCCAAAAAAGAGCTGAGTATAAATGGAACCATCACTGATCCAAACTCAAACGAACCACTCAGTGACGCCAGCATTTACGTCAAAAGGCATAAAATCTTGGTCAATTCTGACAAAAAAGGAAGGTTTGCTTTTAATGTTCCATCAAGTGCAAAACAAGTAAAAATCAATATTGCAAAAGAGAATTACCTTGACACTTCTGTGGTCATTGTAGCTACTCACAGTCAGACGATAAACATCAAAATGCGTTCGTTCCCAAGGCAAAGAATATCAGAATTTGACTCTTTGACTAAAAAAGAGTTGCAGATTGGTTCTCTTAATTATGACCGAATTCCAACACCACCAGAGATCGTAAAAACCAGTTATAATGAAAATTTCTGGAACAAAATGAAGCTAAAAAATGTCAACTTGGTGAATATCAACGACACTATTTTTAATAGCTTTTCAGTCTCTTTACTACCACCAATTAGTACCAATAAATTACTCTCTTTTCACACAAGAAACACTATTTCACTTAATATTATTGGTGGACATTCCAAAGGTCTCAACGGCGTAGAAATCGGTGGCGTTTATAATTATGATGATGGCGACGTCTATGGTGTGCAAGTTGCTGGAGTTGTTAATGCTGTCTCAGAAGATGTCGTAGGTACACAAATCAGCGGTTTCATGAATGCCGTCAAAGGCAATGTAAAAGGTGTACAAATAGCAGGTATCATCAATAATAATGACAGTATCACGGATGGCATCCAAATCTCTGGTGCCTATCAGAAAACACATACACTTCGTGGACTTCAGATCGGTGGTTTATACAACCGTGCAGTCAAAGCCACAGGTGGTCAGATCAGCGGACTACTCAATACCGTAGATAGCGCCACCACTTTCCTACAGATAGCAGGATTATACAATCATGCTGCCAATATCAAAGGCATACAGATTTCTAGTTTGATCAATACTTGCGATACACTTGAAGGCTTACAAATCGGTATATTCAATCGAGCTAACCATGTCAAAAAAGGATTGTCCATCGGCTTGGTCAATTATGTGAAAAATGGATATCACAAACTAGAGTTTTCGCACAATGACTTAAGTACCACATCTATTGGCTATCGTTCTGGTTGGTCGCCTTTGCACATGCATTATTTTGGTGGTGTCAATCTTGCCAATAAAAATCAACGATTTGTTCAAGCAGGTATGGGCATTGCTAGTTCACTTCCATTGTCCAAAACAATCAATTTTGAAGCAGATGCCAACATTCGCAACACGCATGATGTAGAGGATTTTTCTTCTTGGGATTTCAATATGCACAATCAGCTAATGCTAGGTCTATCATGGCAGCCATTCAAAAAAATAGGAATCAGAACAGGCATCACATTTAATCACTTTTGGTACGATAATACATCTGAAATCAACAATCATGTAGCATCACTCATAGACAATCCAGTCTATGAAAAAAATGGTACTGATCGCAATCACAAATTGTGGATAGGATGGCATGTGGGTTTGTTATTGTTTTGATTTAATATTTAACTAGATCTTTACGGGGAATAAATAAAAATTCCCCGTAATTCTTTAAAAATTACGCTCTGCATCAATGGATTTAAACTCACATTTATGTTCTAATTTTTCTGAAGTTTAACCTAACTACAATAGAGCACTACCATAAATATCTGCTAAGCTCTTGAAGTATACTCTTTCCAAATCTCTATATAATAATCTACGCAAGCATTTTTATGCCTTTAATTATCTATAATTGAATAAAAACATTTTACCTTTACACCATTAAATTAACGGATGTATTTGAAATCATTCGAAATTTAGTAATTTGAAATTATATGTTTGGTTCTTGCCCACTCAAAGGAATGTAATATACTTTAGTTATCAATGAAACTATAGCGTAATGTTCTAATTATGATAAAGTTCATATGGTACCAAAAACAAACTTAACATTTTCAAAATAATTAGTTTTATTTGAAATTAGGCATAAAATGTAATATATGCGTTCAAAGGCTTTTATTTATTTGGCTTCTGCCATTTGGATTGTTTTGACCATTTATAGCTGTAGTCAAACAAAAAAAACAGTTGATATAACTGTTGAAAAATATACCATTCTTTGTAAAGAAGATTTTATTCCTAAAGATGAAGATTTCGCCCCTTATTATATATTAAAAGATGCGGTGAAAGTAAATAAAACCAAAAATGAATGGTTGATTACTTTACAAAATGGCGAAAAACCCATCAGTGAAGCAATAGAATTCTTAAAAAAACATAGATTTATTGTAAAAGTATCTGCTCCTGATACTTCAAAATCTTCATCAAATTCTCAAAAAAAATCAAACATTAACATTACCAATTAAATTAATCAATTAATCCTGAGATGAGCAAATTTCTTTTCGCATTATTGCTTTCTACACTTCTACTATCTATTAATTCGTTAGAAGCACAAGATCCTTTTAAAATTACAGACACCAAACTAAAAAAGCTTGGCAAAACACCTGAAATTAAGTCCATTATTGACACTGAAAAAGCTTCACTGTTTAACAAAGTTACTAGGAAACTAAATAAAAAAAGACCTGATAATTTTAAAGGTAGAAAGTACAGAAACATTCAGTTTCCTGAAAGAGAACATCAAGGTAATGACCCTATTCGACAACGTGAGATGGGAAATCGCAAGAATGACCCTTTATTAAACTTTGATGGCCTTTTTTCTGAGTTTGGTAGTCCGCATGACCCTACAGGAGACTTAGGGCTAAATCATTATGTTCAAGCCATCAATGGTACCCAAGTGGGTGTTTTTGATCTAAATGGTAATGAAATAGAAAAATTTTCGTCTGATGTGTTATGGGAAGAATTCGGAAGATCAGGAGCAGGAGATCCTATAGTTTTGTATGATGAGTTAGAAAACAAGTGGATGATCACAGAGTTTGACGATCCAGCTTTAGTACTTATTGCTATCTCAAATACGTCTGATCCTTTAGGTAGTTACACAGCTTATGAGTTTGCTACTCCTAGTTTTCCAGATTATCCAAAGTACGCCATCTGGCCAAATGCTATAGTTTTTACAACTAACGAAGATGGTCCTGGTGTTCTACATAATTATTTTATCCAGAAAGACTCCTTGTATGCTGGTGCTGATGACGTCATCATGCAAAGAATCGAAATAGATGGCAGCGAAAATACCGAAGCAGGATTTTTTGTATCAACACCCGTAGACTTTTCAGGAAAAGATATGCCACTTGATGCGCGACCTATGATTATGAGACTTAATGACTCATCTTGGGGAGAAGCAGATCAGGATCAGTTAGAGCTATATTTATTTAATATTAATTGGCAAAATGTTGATGCAACTGAGATTGAACAAATAAGTTTGGTAACAACACCTTATGATGGATTTCCTTGTAGTGCTTTGGGACAAGGATTTGACTGTGTTCCGCAAAAAGACGGGAATGGTCTGGATGGCATACCAGAAGTAATTATGAATGTTCCTATGTTTCGCAATTTCGGAGCACATGAATCTATTGTACTTAGTTTCATCACAGATGTAACAAATGGCGAAAATCAATCAGGTATCAGATGGATGGAATTGAGGCGCACAAATGATGAATCCTGGAATATATACCAAGAAGGGACTTATGCACCTGATGGACTAGATCGATATATGAGTTCTATAGCTATTGATAAAAATGGAAATATTGGTATGGGGTACAATGTTTCAAGCGAAGACACTTATGTAGGAATAAGATATACCGGAAGATTTGCTAGTGATCCTTTAGGGCAAATGACGGTAGAAGAAACTAGTGTTATCGACGGAAGCTCTGGCATCATTAGTGGTGGCCGATTTGGCGATTATGCTCAAATGGCTTTAGATCCAACGGACGAACTCACTTTCTGGTATACTTCTGAATATGCTAGTACAGGAAACAAATCTAAAACCCGAATCGTAGCTTTCCAATTGCAAAAAAATCAAATAGATACTAGACCTTCCAAAATTAATAACCCTACGACAGGGCATAACCTTTCTAATGCTGAAATTATCAATGTTGATATCCAAAATGCTGGCATTGAACCTATTTATAACATTAAAGTTGATCTTTATGTGGATAATGAACTCAAAGAAACCATCACAGTTACTGATACTTTAATTGAAAACGAAAGTAAAAACATCATATTCTCAAATACATATGATTTCTCAGCTTTTGGTCAGTATGATATTACAGTAATTACTACCATAGATGATGATCTGAATAGGAAAAATGATACTTTATCATCGACGATATTAAATTTTGCCACAATAGATGGTAAGATTTCTGAAGCCATTGCTGCATCATTTTGTACATTACCGCACAATTTAGAATTTACCTTTGAAAATGTAGGATTAGAAAGGCTTAACTCATCAAGTTTTGAAGTATCCGTAGAAGGTTCAATTATTGATACTGTAGAATTATTTCTCAACCTTTTATCAGGAGAAAAAACTCAATTATCTATTCCAATTATCGCTTTAAATAATGGTCAAAATGCCGTCTCAATTAGATTACTAAAATCAAATAACAATTTAGAGCAAAACACTACAGACAATCAAATAGCTACTGTTTTAAGTTATACAGAAGATGCCTTAAATTACACTGTCAATATACAAACTGATGAATACCCTGATGAGACCACTTGGTTTTTGACTACGGGTGATTTTAATGGTGATGTCGTTGCATTTGGCGGTCCTTACACGATAGCAAGTAATTTGGTGACTGCTAATGTTTGTCTAGATAAAGAAACTTGTTATAATTTCACAATATTTGATGGATTAGGTGATGGCATTTGTTGTGATTATGGAGATGGTTTTGTATATATATCAGACCAAAATGGGAATGAAATTTTAGAAAACGATGGTAATTTTGGCAACTCCTTTTCTGATGAATTTTGCACTGATTCAGGTTGTTCCCTTGAAGCCACTATACAGATCACTCCTTGTTCAAGTGCAACATCAAATGATGGTGTAATATTGATAAACGCTATTGGTGGATCATCTCCTTATTTGTTCAGCATAGATGGTGGTGTTACTTTTAGAGATACCTTTGTTTTTTCAAACTTGATTGCTGGCATTTATAATATCGTAGTTCTTTCTGATGATGGTAATTGTGTCTACAATTCAACAGTTACAGTAGGCTTTCAGTCAAATACTAGTGATCTTTCAAATTCTCCAATTATAAAAGTTTCGCCTAATCCTGGTCATGGGTTTTATCAATTGACAATATCTAATCAAAACACTAATGAATATCACTTATCAGCATCTATATTGGATGCTCAGGGCAAGAGAATTCAACAGTTCATGGTGCAACGTTATGGTTCGAGTTTTCATGCAGATTTCTCATTGCTTTCTTATCCAAAAGGAATCTATTTCTTAACAATTACGTCATCAAAAGGTACACAAATGGTTAAAATTGTAAATCAATAACCTAACGCGCTGCACTATTTTAGTTAAAAGATAAAGAGCCTGGTAGAGTAAGACCACTCAGCTAGGCTCTTTTGTTTACCTAAAAAATCAATTCCAGAAATCTTAATGTTAATCTCAAAATAACCATAAGTTGTTAATTATAATTACAATTTTAATGTCAGAATTCTAGAAATGACAACAGTTATAAAAAATAAATAATATCATTTTTAACTCAAAATGGGTATCTTCTTATAATATTTTTTAATATTTGCATCTGTTTTTAAATACACAACGCTAAAACTTAATTTTCTGCGTTTATGTAACTTAATCTAGCAATACATTTATACTTTGGAATCTTATCTTGTTATTATCCCTACTTATAATGAAATCGAAAATATACATTCGATCATAGAAGCTGTGATGAAACAAGGCGAACGGTTCTCTGTACTAATCGTAGATGATAATTCTCCTGATGGCACAGGAGATGTTGTAAAAGTTTTGCAAGAAAAAAACAATAGAATCCACCTATTACAACGAAAAGGTAAGCTTGGACTTGGTACGGCTTATATTGCAGGGTTTAAATATGGCCTTGAAAAAGGATTTGACTACATATTTGAAATGGATGCAGACTTTAGCCACAATCCTAATGATCTTAATAGATTATTACATGGTTGTAAAGAACTAGGCGCTGATATGGCTGTAGGAAGCAGGTATGTAAAAGGTGGAAATATAAAAAATTGGTCAAAAGACAGATTATTACTTTCTTATGGTGCTTCTCTCTATGTTAGGACCATCACATGGCTTCCCGTAAATGATCCGACAGCAGGGTTTATTTGTTATCATAGACGGGTATTAGAAGCAATCGATCTGGACAAAATCAAGTTTATCGGATATACTTTTCAAATTGAAATGAAATATTTTGCATGGTCAAAAGGTTTCAAAATCATTGAAGTGCCAATAACTTTTGTAGATAGAGAAAAAGGCAATTCCAAAATGAATACCAATATTGTGTCAGAAGCAATTCTTGGTGTGCTCAAGATGCGGTGGCGCAAAACCATTGGTTATTATAAGTAACATTTAACATCAATTTTAAATATACCTCAGTTTCATTGAATAAAACCACAAAGTCTAGAAAACTATCTTTTTAAAGATTATCTGCGGGTTTAGAACAAGCTAATAGTAACAAACATCAGCTAAACTCTATAATTCTGATCAATACCTTACACCTTTTCTCTGTGAATGATAGGATATTCCCTAATTAATATCCATAAATGACCAAATTACCACTTTAAATCTTAGAAATACATAAAATTGACTATTTTTTATTAATAAATTATTGCTTTTATTTGAAAATGTTTTTACTTTGTGTCCAATTAACATTATCTTTTTGTTTTAATTAAAAATTTATAATCATGAAGTCACATTTACTTACTATTTTATGTTTTTTCGTCTTAGCATTTGGTCTGAATGCACAGGTTGCAACTGTAGGACTGATAGGTTCAGCTACTCCTGGTGGATGGGATAACGAAACTCCCATGACACAACTTACTGACTCTACGTGGACATTGGAAATTACATTAACAACAGCCTTTTGCAAATTCAGAGCCAATAATAATTGGGACTTAAGTTGGGGCGACAAGGCTTTCCCGAAAGGAATAGGGTCATCTACTCCAGGAAGTCCTGATATTCCTGTTTTTGCAGGAGACTATACTATTACTTTTAATTCTAACAGTGGAGAGTATTACTTTGATGTAGATTCTGACATAGGCATCATAGGAGACGCAACTCCTGGTGGATGGGATAATGACACCGATATGTATATCGACCAAAATGACACAAATCAGTACTATATTGTTATCGATTTGACAAACAAAAATGCAAAATTCAGACAAAATGATAGCTGGGATGTAAATTGGGGAGCAACAGCTTTCCCAGAAGGTATTGCGGTTTTAGGTTCATCTGACAACATTCCAATTGCTGCTGCTGGTAAATACAGGGTTGATTTCAATAAAGCCACAGGTGCATATAAATTTACAGAACAAGTAGATTTCAGAAGTGTTGGTATGATTGGTGATGCAACGCCAACTGGATGGGAGAATGAAACACCAATGACAAAAGATGCTTCAAATCCTGATCTTTGGAACATCATCATTACCTTAAAAGAAGGTCAATTCAAATTCAGGGCAGATAGCACTTGGGATAAAAACTGGGGAGAAGGTAGTTTCCCGAATGGTGTTGGAGTATTTAACAGTGCTAATAATATTGTAGTTAGTGCCGAAAATGCAGGAGAATATCAAGGTAGCTTTAATACAAAAACTTTTGAGTACAACTTCCTAAAAAGAGTGGACTATGCAACTGTGGGCGTGATAGGTTCTGCAACACCTGGTGGTTTTACGACAGCAACACCGATGGTAAAAGATCCAAATGACAAAACAAAATGGTCACTAAGGATCAAGTTAGTAAATGGTGATCTTAGATTTATACCAGAAAATAATATTGAATTGAGCTGGGGAGGCGCTGATTTCCCAGCTGGTACGGCAGAAGGTGGATTTAGTCCTGATATAGCAATCCCTGCAGGAGACTATAAAATCACATTTAACAGTGCTACTTTAGTTTATAACTTCGAAGCCATTGTTGAATATGATAGACTTTCACTGGTAGGAAAGTCTGGTCCTTTTGGAGAGTGGCCAGGGTCTGACGAAAGCAAAGATGCATTTCTAGTTAAGGATCCAAATGACATTAACAGATGGACATTGGACAATGTAGCACTTACTGCACATGGTGGTGCAAGTGATGACGGTGTAAAATTCAGAGTTAATGCTGATTGGGGTATCAATTGGGGTGCAGCAGATTTCCCCGTAGGTACAGGTACAAGAAATGGCGCAAATATAGTAACTCAAGCAGGTACTTTTAATGTCTCTTTCAAATCTGATACAGGTGATTACGCTTTTGCAGAACCATCATCTACATACGACTTATTAAGTGGTGACGTGATCAAAATTTTCCCTAACCCAGCAAAAGACTTCTTAAATGTAGAAGTTAATACAGAAGCACTTAAGGGTCAGGTAAAAGTAAGCTTGTACAATGTAAATGGTCAAGAACTTAGAACACAAGTTTTAAACACTCAAGGAACTTCAAAAATTAATGTTTCTGATATCCAAGCTGGAAACTATGTTTTGAGAATTTCTAATGACAAAAACATAGTAGCAAAATCTGTTGTGATCGTAAAATAATGGTCTAATTATTTGGTAGAAATAAAAAAGGCTCGACAAATTGTCGGGCCTTTTTTGTTTTATTGATTGTGGTGGTATGGCTCCAAGACATGCTACCGCTATTTGGTGATCTGGTGATTATGGTGGTATGGCTCAATTACATGCTACCGCTGACTATCTGGTGATCTTGTGGTCGAGTGATCGAGTGATTCTGTAACCGTGGTGGTATGGCTCCAAGACATCCTACCGCTAAAGAGCAATATCAATTTGTGTTTTAGGATATATTTAATTTTGCAAAGACTACTTGTCATGCAATGCGGTGGGTCGCCTTCCAATCGTCTGACTGCAAATTCTAAAGCGCTAAAGCCTATCCCTTTTTGCCAGCCAATAAATAGAGAACAGCCATCCTGATAGCTACACCATTTTCGACTTGGTCCAATATGATAGACTGCTTAGAGTCAGCCACATCACTTGTGATCTCCACGCCACGATTGATAGGACCAGGATGCATAATGACTATATCTTTGTTTATATCGTTCAGTAGCTGTTTATTTATACCAAAATATTGAGCATACTCTCTGAGTGATGGTATGTATTTAATATCCTGACGTTCTAGTTGTATCCTGAGTACATTTGCGACATCACACCATTCAAGTGCTTTCTTGACATCGTGCTCCACAGTCACACCAAGACTTTCTATATGTCTTGGAATCAAAGTCGAAGGACCACATACTTTAACATTAGCTCCAAGTTTTTTAAGACAGAAGATATTACTCAATGCTACCCTACTATGCAAAATATCACCCACGATAACAATATTTTTTCCTTCTACAGAACCTAATTTTTCTTGGATAGAAAAAGCATCTAGCAATGCCTGAGTAGGATGTTCATGTGTGCCGTCGCCAGCATTTATGATATTTGCATCTATATGCTTAGCCAAAAAATGATGTGCTCCAGGCGCAGGATGACGCATGACGACCATATCTACTTTCATGGCCAATATATTATTGACCGTGTCAAGTAGGGTCTCGCCTTTACTTACAGAAGATGATGATGCCGCAAAATTGACCACATCCGCCGAAAGCCTTCGTTCTGCTAGTTCAAACGAAATACGTGTCCGAGTGGAGTTTTCAAAAAAAACATTAGCAACTGTAACGTCTCTTAAAGATGGTACTTTTTTAATAGGTCGATTAATAACGTCTTTAAATTCAACAGCAGTCTTAAAAATCAGTTCGATATCTTCTTTAGTAATATATTTGATGCCGAGAAGATGTTTGGTACTGAGTTGAGATGAAGACATATTTTTTATCGTTCTTTATTTTATGATTTTACCTGAAAAAAGTCTAACTTCATCTGCGCCGTCGACATCCTTCCAGTTTACTTTTACATAAGCTTCGTCGAGCGCATCTACAGCCATGCCTAGATAATCTGCCTTGATGGGAAAATGCCTGTTAAATCGTCTGTCTACCATACAAAGCATTTCTATCTTTTGCGGTCGACCGAAATCTTGCAACGCTGCCATAGCGGCATGGACAGTCCTACCCGTATAGAGTACATCATCCACCAACAATACATTTTTATTTTCAACCAAAAAGTCAATCTCAGTTGTAGCTGCTTTGATGGGAATATCTCTCCTCCTGAAATCATCTCTATAAAAAGTAATATCCAAGGCTCCATACTTAAATGGCTGTCCTCCAAGCATCTCTATAAGATTATCCTTAAGACGAGCAGCAAGCGGAACGCCTCGCTCTTGGATGCCAATGATGCACAAATCTTCAGGCTTCAAATGGTTTTCTAGTATCTGATGAGCTAACCTCAGAAGTGTAAGTTGAAACCTTTCGGACGATACTATGATTTTTCCTTGATCCATATCGGCGACAAAGATAGAATTTTTGTGGCAGTGATGAAAAGTCTTTCTATTTTTCTTTAAAAAAAATGTGTAACCGTTGCTAAACCCCAATTTTAACAAAACTATAACCAAATATCAAACAAGGTTTTAAAACATTGAAATATAGTAACTGTTAATTATTCTATGAAAGTATTCACAACAATTATAAGTTTGGTGTTTGTATTGTTTGCATTTAAGGCTCAAACACAAGTTCTTAGAGAATTTGATACGTACGATGCTTTATCTTCTTCCATATTCAAAAACAATGATACAACTTATGTTATCAATTTTTGGGCTACTTGGTGTGCACCATGTGTGAAAGAATTACCATATTTCGAATCATTCAACAAAAAATATAAGGAACAAAAAATTAAAGTGGTCTTAGTGAGTTTAGATTTTAAACGTCAAATAAAGTCTCACTTGCTTCCGTTTATCACAAAAAACAAGATCGCTTCCGAAGTTGTTATAATGAATGATAAAAAATATGACACTTGGCTTCCAAAAGTAGATGCAACTTGGTCAGGTTCAATTCCTGCAACATATTTAATACAAGGAGATAAGAAGTTATTTGCAGAGAGAGAATTTGCCAATTTAGAAGAATTAGAAGATTTTATTTTTTCATTTAGTAAATATAAATAATTGAATATGAATGTATTATTTCAAATTTTATTCACCATTTCGATTT
Organism: Saprospiraceae bacterium; assembly: GCA_035326365.1. GTDB lineage: Bacteria > Bacteroidota > Bacteroidia > Chitinophagales > Saprospiraceae > OLB9. Next base: position 24,317 of record DAOLFJ010000023.1, read on the forward strand.
TGACAAACGGTGATATCAAAGTACCTAATTCAGGATTTCAGCCTGGCGATAAAGCGTCTGACTTTGACCTTAAATCTGTAGATGGTAAAAATTATTCATTAGCAAGTTTTAAAGATGCAAAAGGTTTTATAGTCGTTTTTACTTGCAATTCTTGTCCGTTTGCAGTAATGTATGAAGATAGAATCGTTGAATTATCCAAGAAATATGGTAAAAAAGGATACCAAGTAATAGCTATTAACCCTAACGATCCAGAAGTTAAACCAGACGATAGTTACGAAAGAATGAAGGTACGTGCGAAAGATAAGGGATTTGATTTCCCATATTTATTTGATGAAGGCCAGAAAGTATATCCTGCTTATGGTGCGACCAAAACACCACATGTATTTTTACTAGACAAAAATCATGTCGTGAAATATGTAGGTGCGATCGACGACAATGCCGAAGATGCTTCCCAAGTCGAAGAGAAATATCTTGAAAACGCAATCGCAGCATTGGATAAAGGTAAAGAACCTGTTCCAGCAGTTACAAAAGCAATTGGTTGTTCTATTAAGGTTAAAAGTAAATAGAGTGTTTTATTAAAAAATTTAGCCCTTCTGAAATTAGTTAAATTGTAGGATACTAATTTTGAAAGGGCTTTTTTATTTAATTGTATACCTTCTTTTTATAAACGAACGCCACCTATGCTTGGAAAAAAAAATCACAAACATAATTTTTGAAATAAATATAGTTCAATACAAAAACTATCAACTACCTTTGTCATGTGATAGATTTTAAAAGACATATTTCTATATTTTTGGCTTGCACCCTTTTGATGGTTGCATTCATTGCTGTACCAAAAATAGAAATTATTGTCCCTATATTCCCAAGTCAACAAGAAATAAATAAAGGAGATCATGTAAAACTCCAAGGTTGCACTAAAAATGAGCTAACTTCTACACAACAAAATATAGACCTGACCCTTAAAGAAAAAAAGACTATTAAATACTCTTTAGGGTGTGTAAACATTTTTGCAATATCTGTATTAATAAAAAGTTGTACATCAATTAAATTACTGGACATTTCTACTGCTATCCAATCGGCATTAAAAAAACTGATTTTCCCTTTCCATACTTTTTGGTAATCTGTTCCATAAAATTAAAGAACAGTTGACATACTCGAGCTTATTTGTAAGTACATTTATTATTATCACGAGGTTTTACGCGATTATTTTGTCTTAACACATTTAGTGATCACAACAGAATTTAAAACTGTCTGAGCAAAAATATTTTACAATCAGGCAAACATTTTACATCCTTATTAGTTACTTGAAGAATTTTATTCTTTATATAAGAATTTAATTAATATATTTTTCATTAACTTTGCGGCTTCTTATCAATATAGATAATTTTAAATCAATTTATTTTGGATACATCAGTCATAGAAAATATAAGATTAGATTATTTTTCCATTTTAGTCCAGTTTATCTTGGTGGTGGGATTTGTAGGGGGAACTTTTATTCTTACACACATTTTAGGACCAAAACGTAAAGGGACACAGAAATTACAAAGTTTTGAGTGTGGTCTAGATTCGATCGGTAGTGCAAGGTTGCCATTTTCTGTCAAGTATTTCCTAGCGGCTATATTATTTGTCCTATTCGATATTGAAATCATATTTTTTTATCCTTGGGCTATCAATTTTAGAGAATTAGGTTATGACGGACTTCTCAAAATGATCATTTTCATTACACCATTTTTATTAGGATACTATTATGTCATTAAAAAAGGAGCACTAAAATGGGACTAAACACTTCTAAATTACCTAACGGTCCAGAAATGTACGTCGGTGAAGGTTTTGGATTGACACAGATTGAAAAAGTTATAGGCATGGCTCGCGCCAATTCGATTTGGCCACTCCCTTTTGCAACTTCTTGTTGTGGTATAGAGTTTATGGCGACTATGGCATCTACCTACGATTTGGGTAGATTTGGTGCAGAGAGATTGAGTTTTTCGCCAAGGCAGGCAGACCTATTAATGGTCATGGGAACGATTGCCAAAAAAATGGGGCCTGTACTCAAACAAGTTTATACCCAAATGGCTGAACCAAAATGGGTGATAGCAGTAGGTGCTTGTGCAAGTAGTGGAGGTATTTTCGATACATACTCCGTCCTTCAAGGCATTGACAAAGTGATACCTGTAGACGTGTATGTGCCTGGATGTCCGCCTCCGCCTGAAGCAATCTTGGATGGCATATTAAAAATCCAAGAGTTGATCAAAAACGAGCCACTCAGAAGAAGAGAATCAGCTGAGTACAACGATTTACTTCATAGTTATCAAATAGACTAATGGCAGAAGTAAACAATAAACTATTAGGTGATGCGATATCGGAACTTTTTGGTAACCAAGTCTTGAGTGTTGAAGAGACTTATGGTACTTTAGATATTGTGGTAGAAAAATCAGTCATTATTCCATTGATAAAGTGGTTAAAATCACACGAGACTTTTAAGGTAAATTTCTTAACCAGTTTGTGTGGTGTACATTTTCCAGAGCAAAAAGATAGAGAACTTTCAGTAGTCTATCACTTACATAGTTTCATAAACAATCTCAGATTCAGGATTCATGTATTTTTACCAACTTCACAACCAGAAATACCTACCATCACGACTTTATTTGCTGGGGCAAACTGGATGGAAAGGGAAACGTTTGAGTTTTATGGTATCAAGTTTATTGGGCATCCAGATCTCCGCATTATTCTGAATGTAGAAGACATGGATTACCATCCTTTATTAAAACAATATCCTTTAGTGGACGCTACTAGAACAGACAAAGATGATAAATATTTCGGACGATAATTTTGAAAAACATAAGGCACTGAATGGTCAGGAACAGTCAGATCAGGAGTTGAAACAATACAACTATCTGAACCTAGGACCTACCCACCCTGCTACACATGGCATTTTTCAAAACATCCTGAAGATGGATGGTGAAGTGATTGTAGATGCACAACCTACGATAGGTTACATCCATAGAGCCTTTGAAAAACTAGCAGAAAACAGACCTTTTTATCAGATCACCACCATTACAGATAGACTTAACTATTGCTCATCACCTATTAATAATATAGGATGGCACCTTACTGTAGAGAAGCTTTTAGGTGTAAAAACGCCGAAGAGACTAGACTACTTGAGAGTCATCATCATGGAATTGGCCAGAATTGCTGACCATATTATATGCAATAGCGTTGTCGCCGTAGATACTGGAGCGTTGACAGGATTTTTGTATGTATTTCAATGGAGAGAGAAGATTTACGAAATATACGAGGAGATTTGTGGCGCTAGATTGACGACCAATATCGGCAGAATCGGTGGTTTCGAAAGGGATTTTTCTGAAAAAGTATTTGCAAAAATAAATAACTTACTCACAGAATTACCAGCAGCACTTTCTGAATTTGAGAAACTAGTGATGCGCAACCGAATATTCATGGATCGAACCGTGAATGTAGGTGGTATTACAGGAGAAAGAGCACTAGAATACAGTTTTACAGGTCCAAATCTGAGAGCGGCAGGCGTGGATTATGATGTTCGCGTCATGACGCCTTATTGTTCCTATGAAGACTTCGATTTTACTATTCCTGTAGGAAGCAGTGGTGACACCTATGATAGGTTTTGTGTGAGACAAGAAGAAATGTGGCAAAGTATCAGCATCATCAAACAAGCTTTAAAAAACCTGCCTAAAGGTGATTTCCACGCAGATGTTCCAGAATTCTATCTACCTCCAAAAGAAGAAGTGTACAATACTATGGAAGGTTTGATTTGGCATTTCAAAATCGTGATGGGCGAAATAAATGTACCAAAAGGTCAAGTTTATCAAAGCGTAGAAGGTGGAAATGGGGAGTTAGGTTTTTATTTAGTCAGTGATGGCGGAAGACAACCCTATAGATTGCATATCAGAAGACCATGTTTTATTTATTACCAAGCTTATCCTGAGATGATCAAAGGCTCCATGCTGAGTGATGCCATCCTCACAATGAGTAGTATGAATGTCATTGCAGGTGAACTAGATGCTTAATTTTATTTAATTTCGAATTTGAATGATAGTATGAATATTCAATTTTCTCAAGAATCCATGTCTGAAATCAATAGGATTATAGGACATTTCCCACCGATAAGAAAAAAATCGGCCCTTCTGCCTGTACTTCATATTGTACAAAAAGAGTCTGGTTGGTTATCACCAGAGGTTATGGATAAAGTGGCAGAAATATTGGAAATCAAACCAATAGAAGTATATGAAGTAGCTACATTTTACTCCATGTACCATACCAAACCTGTAGGAAAATATGTCATAGAAGTTTGTCAGACAGGGCCTTGTATGATTTGTGGTGCAGACAAAACGATCGAGTACATCGAAACAAAACTAGGCATCAAAGTAGGTGAAACAACAACTGACGGCTTATTCACACTGAAAACGGTAGAATGCCTTGGTGCTTGTGGTTATGCACCAATGTTTCAGATCGGAGAACAATATTATGAAAATCTTACCGAAGAAAAAATTGATGATATCATCAGACAATTATCTACAAACGCTAATAATAGTTAAGAAATTATGGGCAGAAAGTTGTTATTAGAAAATATTGAAAAACCAGATATCAATACGATTGATGGTTACTTAAAATACGGTGGGTATAGATCTTTGGACAAAGTACTAAAAGGTATGTCTCCTGATGAAGTGACCGAAGAAGTAAAAACTTCAGGCTTACGTGGTCGTGGTGGAGCAGGATTTTCCACAGGTCTCAAGTGGACTTTTATAGACAAATCTACAGACAAACCTAGGTACCTGCTTTGTAATGCTGATGAGAGTGAGCCAGGTACATTCAAAGATAGATTGTTAATGGAAAAAAATCCCCATTTACTCATCGAAGGAATGATACTGTCGAGTTATGCTTTGGGATGCAACACTGCTTATATCTACATTCGTGGTGAATATATGTTTATACTTCGCATTTTAGAACGTGCTATTCAAGAAGCTTATGCAAAAGGTTTCCTTGGTCAAAACATAAATGGTTCGGGTTATAATCTTGATTTATATGTCCATCCAGGAGCTGGTGCGTACATTTGTGGGGAAGAAACAGCACTCATCGAATCACTGGAGGGGAAAAGGGGGAATCCTAGGATTAAACCACCATTTCCAGCCGTTTCAGGTTTATGGGATTGTCCTACGATTGTCAATAATGTAGAAAGTATTGCAGCTGTCGTACCTATCATTATAATGGGTGGAGCAGAATATGCCAAAATTGGTATTGGTAGATCTACTGGAACAAAACTCATCTCTGCTTCTGGAAATATAAATAATCCCGGTGTATACGAAATAGAAATGGGTGTTC
>DAOLFJ010000310.1:0-5401 GCA_035326365.1 Saprospiraceae bacterium
TGTGACAGGGTAGGTAATATTTTGACATGGAAGATCATTGTCAATCTCATAAGTAAAGTTCAGAACAAATCCTGGTGCGAATCCTTCAATATTAATAATACTTGTAATAACATTACCATCGGCATCTTTCCATTGGCCTGTGGAACCACTAACTATTAATCCATTCAAATCAAATGTTTTAATTCCATTGTCACCATTACAGAGTAAAGAATCTGCTATCAAATTTACTTCTTTTTTTGCAATAATATTCAAACTAAACTCACTAGATCTCGGACATGCTCCCGAAGACGGTGGATTTAAGGTATATCTTACCCTATATAGACCTTCTGGTAATCCTGTCGCATCCAATATATTCGAAGCCAATGGAATATTGACATTACCTGGACCAATTACGGTAAAATCGCCAGGTGCTATTGTGGAAGGATTTATAATGGTTGTGTTTAGATCTAGGATACCAGCGTCATTACACAAATCACAATCACTAGCTAAACAATCTATGGCTGTATCAGGACAATTACAATCTTTGACAGTGACTGTTACTTCTACGGAAACAGGTAAACAGGGAGATGGCAAAGTGATAGGCGGCGTGTACCTGAATACAAAAGATGTTCCTGCTATTTGCCCCACAAAATCGACAATACTTGAAGCAGGAATTGTTAGCAAAGGCGCAGCTGGACTAACTTGAATCCAAGTACCATTTGTGGTATATCCAGGGCGTAACAGACTAGTTAATCTTAGGTCTGTCGCTCCATTTCCAGTTTGTGCTGAACATGCTTCACCGTCATTTAGCTTTTCGGCAACTGGTTGATTTCTGATACGGATTGTCTTATTAAATATCGTTTGACAGTCTGGAGGGAAGTTTCCAGACAATTCAAAAGTTACCACATAAGGTGTAGGACTAGCCGCTATACCAAATGGATTAATAAAGTTTCCATTTAAGATGGTTAAAGGTGCTTGGGCTGTCCATGTACCTGTAATATTGGAAGGATCAATGGTAAATCTAGTCGGATCTTCTAGGTCTAATAGAGTCATCGAACCATTACAAAGTTCATCATTTGCCAAAATTACCAAAGGACACGCGCAATTTCTTATAATAACTTCCACCGTAACTGTTCTAGGTTGACATGGCGCAATGGCTGTTGTTGTGTATTGGAATCGAAGTGTGTCCCGTGCCATGCCTGCTACATCGATATTTGGCAAAGTACCAGCGGGCACTGAGCCATCTATTTGTGTCCAATTTCCAGGTGAAGGTTCCATTAGACCAATAAGTAAAGTATCCAAATTTGCCATGGTGCCGCCGGATCCTATATCTTCATTACATAATGAAATATTTCGTGTGGAGACTGAAGGAGCGGGAGAGACCACCAAAGTATTTTCAATAAACTTAGGGCAGTTTCCGGGTGAAGGCGGATTGTAGGTAAACCTTAAAGTATAAGTACCAGGTATCGCCCCATTGACTGAGATGTTATTTCCTGTGACAGTTGGAAATGGGGTAGGTGATGGCGAAACCACCGTCCAGTCTCCGGGTAAAGGAGGTGTTTGATTTAAGAAAGTATTATTGAGATTGTATGGCGTATTACTACTATTACATAATGGACCTATCGGTCTAATGGCAGGATTAGGACAAGCACAGTTAAGTACATTTACCAGGATGGTATCAGATACATTTACACATGGATCCACAGCAGTGTCAGTAGTGAATACAAATCTAAAAGTGCCAGCACTTGTAACGCTGGTAAAATCTACATTTCCCCAATTGGAAGTATTAACGTTGGCATTATCAATATTGAACCATTGTCCATTCATGGTATCTCCTAAAGACACAAAATCGATGGAGATAGGGCCAATTCCAGTATTTACACGGCAGACATCTATAGAACTAGGTAAGTTTATTGATGGTGATAAATAATTAGTCACTATACCTATCCCACCACCTTCGCATGCTCCATTTGTGACTTCTACGCTATATGAGCCGGGTAGCGTTACTTGTTGGAATTGGCCTGAACCGAGAGGTAGATTGTTGGTGTCAAACCATTGATATGTGTCAAAACCACTTCCAGCATTCAATGAATCTAGGCTATTGTCACAAATGCTAACTGGAGAGATTTGGACAGTTATAAATGATTCTTCAGTTATCGTGGAAGATGCTACTACCGTACAATTATTCCCATTGGTCACTGTAACTGTATATAACCCTGGTGTAGAAATAGGCCCTGTCCCTGCTGTTAGTTCACTGAAGCCATTTGGACCAGACCAAACATATGAAGTTCCTCCTGTCGCAGTGAGCTGTGTAGTTTCGCCAGGGCAAAATGAAGTAGCTCCAGAAATTCCTGCGGTAGGCAAAGGATTGACCGTGATCAAAACACTAGCTACGCTTACACAGCCATTGTTTGTCACTGTAACGGAATATTGTGTGGTTTGAGAAGGGCTAACAGTAATTGAATTACCGTTTCCTGAAGGACTCCACTCATATACACCATTAGGGAAACTTGCAGAATTTGTGACAGAAATAGTGGTGCTTTGACCAAGACATATACTAGTAGGTGGACTTAATAAAACTTGTGTACCTGAGGTAAGCGGTATCACTAATTCTTCTGTTAAATAAGTACAACCACCATCTTCTTCTACTAGGATTCTAAAACAATTTATTAATGATAAATCCACATCTTCAAAAACACCATCAGGATCGGTGGTTTGATATGCAGGGCCTGTGCCATTCATGGAATATACCAATCCACCACTACAATCTACCAAGCTAAATGTAGGAGGTAAACCACTTTCAGATAAATAATCTTGAATGAGAATATCTGCTGAAGTAGCACCACATGGAGGCTGTATAAAACCAATATTCACAGAAGGAGCATCTAGAATATCTATGGAAACTTCTTTAGAAATATTACAGCCATATTGGTCAGTCAGGGTTACCGTGATGTTGTAAGGGGTAAATTCTGGATTAGAGAAAGGGATGTCAATCACCAAAGAACCATTTTGATCTGTGGCGTATAATTGAGGTGGATATACCCAAGTTATGACTAATGGACTGCCATTGCCAATGATATTTGTGGTTTCAAAAATGCCTTCATTTGCACAAGTTGTCAGATCTTGAGGAGTAACTGTAAAACTCAATGGGTCTAATTTGTTGACATCTACACTTTGTGTACCTGTACATCCTTTATCATCCGTCACTGTCACTCTGTAGTTATTTGGTCCAGATTGGGTAGCGATCACTGTGGGTGTATTTGCACCATTAGACCAATTATAACTTACATAATTTCCCGATCCACCTACGACCATAGGTTCTATGACCACACCATCGGGGTCTTCAAAACATATGTTGATATCAGGAATGGTCACGATAAGATCGGGATAAATAGTTACATTCAGGGTGTCAGGTTTGTTTTTGCAATAAAGATTTGGGTCTTCTGCATATATGATGTACTGTTGAACTGTTACAGATGAAGATGTATTGGTTAGAAAGTCATTCAGTGTGCCGCTACCTCCAAAAAACTCATGGTCCATTGCACCCGTGACATCTGGGTTCGGTATTTGTTCAACAATTATTGATACATTTGAAGCTGGCGTGACTGTGGTGAGCAAAGTATTAACAAAACCTTCATAGCAAAGGTCTTTATCTATAACATTTACTCTAGGAGGCAGTTCACAATCCACTTTCCAATCAGGACCTATCTGTGCGAAATCAAGCTTGCATTCAGCTATTAAATCTTCATAACATCCAGTAACTCCATCACTAGTGGTGATATAATTAAACCTCAATCCTTCTTTTGATTTACAATCATTGAAATCAACATATTCTTGAACTTTGAGATTAACACAGAATAAAATTGTAACGACGGACTCACCTATACCAAACATAGTAGATGGTCTGCAGTCATTATCGCATCTGTCTCCTCCTGGTGAATTCCAAAACCAACCATCTGGCATTGGTGATCCAGGCAGCAAAGGAGGGGAACAAGGACAAGTTTGGCAACCTGTGTGACAAAGTTTTAACTTACCAGTAAAAGGATCCGTATAAGTACAAAGGTAAGGCATTTGTTCTGTAATGGTCGATGCACAAAGTGGAGCGTTTTCTGGGATCCATTCTGGTAGGTCAGGTGTACTCGATGTAATATTGGTTGGGTCAAAGGCATTTAAGTCCCATCCAGGACCAAAATCAGGAAACAAACCTTGCAGCCAATCGTCACCTGTCTCAGATGCATCGTAATTGAATCGTGTACAAATTCTGACTTCTTCGCCTGGACAGAAGAATGGATCTTGTGAAGGCCTATCACTGCTTCGTTCAAAAATACCCCATACAGCTGTAGGAGCACAACCTTCATCGCCAATACAAGAAACACAATTTGCAGACGTCCAAACACTTACAGTGAAAGTTGGGTCATCAATTATACCATCACCGCTTACTGCTATCCAATAAGTGGTGACACCTGGTAACACTCCTACACTATGTACCAAAGGATTGGCATCACTATTACTGCAGGGCACGGTACCGACTTGTGTCAAATCATCGCACATACCTGAATAAATCGACCAAACTGGATCCCAACTGCCATTTGACTCGACAGTTGTTCCTATCTGGACAGCATCTGCATCCACTTCTACTTGGAACCAAACTGTGGGTAAAGTACTAGCGCCACAATCAGTTATGATAGTTTCTGGACAGGCTAACTCTAAACAACCGGGCACAACTACTGGCACAAAACTACCACAATTAGGATCGGTCGGATTGGGTGTAATAGTAGCAGTTACATCCACACAATTTTCTGCTAAATCACATCTAACAAGTGGATTGATAAAAATAGTAAAGTCACCACAATCAGATTCCGACGTTGCAACTTTTATCCAAATAACATCTCCCGGTGAATAACAATTTATTTCTATATTTGCTGGCATGCCGGAGCAAGTAAATGAAGTCGGATTAAATAGAGTTGCTGACGGCCCAGCTGCCGTTCCTTGCAGGACTTCAATAGTCGTATTATTGGCTATTGGATTAGACCCGGAAGGAGATATTTGAATGGTTATTCCTTGTTCGGTGCCAGCTGTATATGTGTACCAAACTGCGTCGTCATTAGAAGTAGAAGGACAAGCTACATTGGGGATATCACCTGTAGGTGAATCATTGGATCCTACTGCGCAACATGTTGTACTTGTGTGGTCACCATTTAAAATCAATGCGAAAGGAGGCCGTGGTGATGCAGGATCAGGGTCATCATTACTAGGAAGCACATTCTGTCTGATATTATAGGAAAATGTACCTTCAGTAGGATTGGAAATTATCAAAAAGTATGTCTCTCCACCCGTCACAGGAATACCCATTGTATTAGCATTCGTAAGACATTCAAATCCGCTAAGGGCAGATGGGTTTGTACAGGCTGTACTTGTAAGT
>DAOLFJ010000024.1:0-29577 GCA_035326365.1 Saprospiraceae bacterium
ATACATAAATACGTGATGTGGCGTACTCGAAAGCCATTCTTCTCCACGTATGACGTGCGTGATCTGCATCAAATGGTCGTCCACAATATTTGCAAGGTGATAAGTGGGCATTCCATCACCTTTTAAGATCACTTTATCATCAAGCTCACTGCTATTAAACGCGACGTGTCCTCTGATTTCATCATCAAAAGCTATAGTTTCATTTGCTGGTATTTTGAGACGTACTGCAATATGCTCTCCAGCTTCTAGAAGTTCAGCAACCTTATCAGCAGGTAATGAAAGACTATTTTTCAATCTAGTACGCGAATTGCTATCATATTTGAACGTTTGATCCGTTTGTCTCATCGTTTCTAGCTCTTCAGGTGTGTCAAAAGCATAGTAAGCATGACCTTCTGCAATTAGTCTATCTGCATACTCCTTGTAAATCGACTTTCTTTCTGATTGTCTGTAAGGACCAAAATCTCCACCAAATCCAGGACCTTCTTGTGGCAATAAGCCAAACCAAGTTAGGGATTCGATAATATATTCTTCCGCACCAGATACATATCTTGTTTGATCGGTATCTTCTATACGTAGTATAAAAGTACCATTATTCTTTTTTGCAAAAAGATAATTATAAAGGGCTGTCCTCACGCCACCTATATGTAAAGGTCCTGTCGGACTAGGGGCAAATCTTACTCTCACTGTGCTCATAATGTCTAAAATATTACTTTTTATTAAAAAATTTGTTAATTTTTCTCAAATTTACAAACACAAAGGTCACATTTCTCAAAATGCTACGTTATGTATTATATACGCTTTGAAAATAAGCTGTAAAATTAATCCTAAATGCTGATATCAGCAAAATTATATTATGTACTTAGTAAAAACTCCACCTCTTATTAAAACAATATTTTCTGATTTAGTTTGGAATATTGACACAAATGATAAAAAAGTCTTCATCACATTTGATGATGGACCCATTCCAGAGTTGACGCCTTGGGTGTTAGATGTATTACAAGACTACGGTTTTACTGCTACTTTCTTTTGTGTAGGAGATAACGTAAAAAAATATCCGCATCTACATGATAGAATACTTTCTGAAGGCCATTGTGTAGGAAATCACACATTCAACCACTTAAATGGATGGCATACTGATAATGAAGATTACATAAGCAATGTAACTCTTTGCGATATGTATGTAGCTTCTAACCTATTCAGACCACCTTATGGAAAATTAAAACCAGGTCAATCACAAGTTATAAAACAGGACAAAACCATCGTAATGTGGGATGTTTTGAGTGGAGATTTTGATGTAAATATCTCTGAAGAAAAGTGCCTAAGTAATGTGATGAACAATTATAAACCGGGTTCGATTATTGTTTTTCATGACAATGTGAAGGCTGAAAAAAAGTTAAAATACGTGCTTCCTCTTTTTCTTAAAGAATTGGCTGAAAATGGATTTGTATCCGAAAGTCTTGAATGCCTTGTACCAGAATATGCTTAAGTATTTGGCCATCGTTACTTGTTTTTTAAGTCTTTTGTCAACTATTGCAGCACAAAAAGATTGGAAAATAGCTTCAGACAAAGATAATATTACACTTTGGACCAAGGATTTTCCAAATTCAGAAATCAAACAGTTTAAACTCAAAACCATTATCAAAGCTGATTTTGATAAAGCATATTCAGTATTGAAAGATGTGGAACGCATGAATCTTTGGTATGACCGAGTGAGTAGTGTCACTTTGCTTAAAAGAATTTCACCGAACGAAGGTATTTATTTACTTGAATATGGACTTCCTTTCCCATTTGAAAATAGAGTTGCCACCATCCGTGGTGTAATTGATTATAATAAAGACAAAGGAAAAATTACGGTCAATACGAGTTATCATCCTTTTGAAGTGCCAAAAAATAAGTCGGAAATGCTACAAATAAAAACCATAGGAAGTACATGGGAAGTCACCAAATTGCCTAATGGTCAAATCGAAATAATCCATTCGGGCCACATGAACCCAGGTGGGAACATACCAAATTGGCTGATTAATGATGGCGTCACGTCTGGACCTATCAAAACCATAAAAGCTTTCAAAAAAAGATTGGCTTTGTAAAATTTCTCATCTACAAAAGTTTATACTTCTGTATCCAACTTTAGACCAAATTTTTTTGTAAAAGAACCTAAATCAGGATTTTTTTCTAGCATGACCATATATCTTTCTCTTTGGGTCATGGCTTGGATAGGTTTGCTTTCTTCAAAATCTGGAAACAGTGATCTATCCACTGTTATATCAAAAATCAAGTCATGCGCGCCGAGTTCATCTCTCAATTTGTCTAGAAGATTGACTTCTTGGATGATCATATCCTTTGATACTTGAGTAGGTACGATGGCGCTTATCGTTTTTTCTTCAAGACTTAATTTAGCTAGATTTAACGCAGACTGTACACTTTTTGAAGGGTTATGTTCTGAATAATTCCGCCATATTTCATTAACTTGATCTATATTAAGATTTTTTCTTGCCTCTGCCTTTGTAGCTTCTGCTTGTCTGATACTCTCTCGAATGGCATCAATCCCTGACAATTTTTTGAAATCTGGTTTGATGGTAACCTCTGGTGCAGGTGTCTCTACTAATGCCAGATCTGGTTTGGAATCCACAGCTTGAGCCTGTGATGTAGGAATGTTTTGCGGCGTGTTAGAACTTTCTGCTGGCGCGATAACAGGTTTTGTTACTGATGACGGCTCCACTTTAGGGGTAGAAGCAGGCGTTTCGCTTACGACATTAGTTTTTTTTTCCTGCGTCGTCCCGCTAAAGATATCTACTTCTAATGCTCTATTTAAGAAGGTGAGCTTACTCAATGCAAGTTCCACGTTCAACCTTTTATTTTTTGCCCTGATAAGGTCTATATCGCATTGATTCAATATATTAAGTCCTGAAAGCAAAAAAGAAGATTTAGCCAAACCCGCTTGGTGAAAATAACGTTTTTTAAGATCATCACTCACCTCAAGAATGCTGATAGTAGCAGGAATTTTTGCTACCATCAAATCTCTAAAATGATCTGCCAGTCCTTGTAAAAAATGCTCTGCGTCAAACCCTTGTTTTACTATTTCATTTAACGTAAGTAAAACTTCTGATATATCTTCGCGTAAAAAAGCATCCGTAATTTTGAAATAATATTCGTAATCGAGCAGGTTTAGATTGGCCACCACATCTTTATATGTGATGACATTGCCTGTGGAGCTCGATATTTTGTCAAAAATAGAAAGTGCATCTCTCATCGCACCATCAGCCTTGTTGGCTATAATATGAAGCGCTTCTTCATCTGCTTGGAGCCCTTCCTTTTCACATATTTTTTTGAGTTGTGTGACTGCATCCGCTATCTGAATTCTCTTGAAATCAAATATCTGACACCTGGACAAAATCGTAGGAAGGACCTTATGTTTTTCCGTAGTAGCCAAGATAAAAATAGCATATGATGGTGGCTCTTCTAGCGTTTTAAGGAAGGCATTAAAGGCCTGAGTCGATAACATGTGTACCTCATCTATGATAAAAACCTTGTACTTTCCTTGTTGTGGTTGGAATCTTACTTGTTCTATTAGCGTCCTGATGTTATCCACACTATTATTGGAAGCAGCATCTAGCTCCAATATATTGAAAGATGCATTTTCATTAAAAGCAGTGCATGATCCACAAGTATTACAAGCTTCTACCTTATTGATAGGTTGCTCACAATTTATAATTTTAGCAAGGATACGAGCACAAGTCGTTTTACCTACTCCACGTGGCCCTGTGAATAAAAATGCGTGAGCTAAATGGTCCGTTTGAAGGGCATTTTTTAATGTTTTGGCAACGTGATCTTGGCCTATCACTTCATCAAAAGTGGTGGGACGATATTTACGTGCGGATACTACAAACTTGCTCATATAGCTCAAATATCTTGCAAAAGTAGAAAATATCTTTGGATTCTGTTAGACCTAAATGATCTTATCTTAAATAAATAGGATGTTTATTATCCAAATTAATAACAATTAAAATATATTTTCCTTTGTCTTTTACACCAAAATCAATAGTTAAAGCATCTTTATATCAAGTAGTTACAGACCATATGAGATCTAAGGCCTGATCATCAAGCAATTTTTGACTACCAAAGTCGCGACTTGAATATTTTTTAAAATCATTTTTCCACAATTTTAAAATGTTCAAGATATGTCATGGAATAACCTTCCCGTTTGGGATAAAAACAGACCCGTATTTTTTCAACTTGGTATGGTAATCGCATTGACTCTAGCCAATATTGTTATAAATTATCAAAGTACAAAACCAGATTATTCAGATTATCAGCTTGAAGATGGTGACGCTGTGTTTTCGGCTTCTGAAATAAAAACACATCGGATTGCATCAGAGCTTATCAAAAAAGAAATACCCATCGTAAAAAAAGTAGATCCGCTTATCGCAAAGATCGTTACTACTAATCAACCAATAATTGCACCTGTAGAAATTCATCAACCAAAATTAACTCAAAGTTTAGCAGAAAATACACTGGCAAATATTGTAGATATACCAAAAGTTGTAACCGAAAAGTCAGCACCAAACAAAATTAACAACATCACTGAAAAAATGCCTTTCTTAACGTCTTGTGGCAGTATGTCTAGCGAAGACCAAAGACGTGCTTGCACACAGAATGCGATGCTAGATTACATTTACAAACACTTAAAATATCCACCTCTTGCCCTTGAAAACGAAATAGAAGGTACTGTTATCATTTCATTTGTAGTAGATAAAACAGGAAAATTAAAAGACCTTGAAATAGTTAGAGATATTGGTGGAGGATGTGGAGTAGCTGCATCAAAAGTAATCAAAGGGCTTTCAAATTGGACTCCTGGATATCACAATGATAACGCCGTAAATGTCAAATACACCATTCCAATTAGTTTCAAATTGTTGAGATAATGAGTGATAATCTAAAATCCATACTTTTTATAATTGCCTTGATCCTAATTTCCAATTGGGGAGCTGGTTATATGGCATCTTTAAAATCAGAGCAGCGAGAGAACTCAAGACAAATTGAAAGTGCCAAAATGGGTGCATCTTGTAAAGATAGTTTGTCTGAATATACAGGAAATAAGAATGTAAAATAAAAAAAGATAGTCAATATTGCTCTTTGTTTAATTTTACGCTTATATTTGCACCCGTTTTGCAAGAAACGCATTTTGGCGTGGTAGCTCAGCTGGTTAGAGCGCGCGATTCATAATCGCGAGGTCGGCGGATCATGCCCGCCTCACGCTACAAAAAAGCCCTTCAGTATTATACTGTGGGGCTTTTCTGTTTTATAATGATTTCGATACTCTTTGGATCTGCTGAGACAAATAATCATTATTTTTAAACCATAACCATCTCATCGTGTTATCTCGCTCAAAATAAAAAAGATAATCATGGGAAATTTTAAAGTTGGTGATAGAATACCTTCATTTAGTTCGGTTATAGAAGATGGAACAACTATCACAGATAAAAGTATAGCTGGCAAAAAGGTCATATTATTTTTTTATCCAAAAGACGATAGTCCTACCTGTACAAAAGAAGCATGTAACCTTAGAGATAATTACAAAATTTTTCAGAAAAAAGGATTCACCATCTTCGGTATTAGTCCCGATAATGACAAAAAACATAAGAAGTTTATCGATAAATATGAATTGCCTTACTCTCTAATTGCAGATCCTGATAAAACCATCATCAACGCTTTTGGATATTTTGGTAAGAAAATCTTCATGGGAAAAGAAGTAGAAGGTGTGTATAGAACCACTATCGCAATTGATGAAAACGGTATCATCACACACATCATTGACAATGTGGTATCTGGAGAACATTCTGCACAACTTTCTGAAGTGCTAGGTTTTTAATAGTTGATTATTAGTTCTTTCAGACTGTAAAATATATTAATCCAAGTCATTGATTATCTGTTAAATATACAGTCTAAGATCCACTTGAAGATTGTATCATTTATTTATATTTGACTATTGATTTTATAATCCACAAGGTACTTTTGTTGTTCAGAGTTCTATCTCAACAAATTTCAAAAGTATATGTCTTCAGAAAAAATATTCATATTTGATACGACTTTACGTGATGGTGAACAGGTACCTGGGTGCAAATTACGCAAAGAACAAAAATTGACAATAGCTCGACAGCTTGATTCCTTCGGAGTAGATGTTATCGAAGCTGGCTTCCCTATCTCGAGTCCAGGAGATTTCGAAGCTGTAAAAGAAGTCGCTGCTGTAGTTAAAAATGCTACAGTTTGTGCTTTGTCTAGAGCCGTAGTCAAAGATATTGAAGTAGCTGCTGAAGCTGTCAAATTTGCTAAATACCCAAGGATACACACAGGGATTGGTACTTCCGACAGCCACGTAAAATTTAAACTTAATACTACAAGAGAAGACATCATAGATAGAGCTGTAAGTGCTGTAAAACTCGCTAAATCATATGTAGAAGATGTAGAGTTTTATGCAGAAGATGCTGGCCGAACGGACAATGCCTTCTTGGCCCAAGTTTGTGAAGCCGTTATTAAAGCAGGAGCAACTGTGCTTAATATCCCTGACACAACAGGTTATTGTTTACCACACGAGTATGGTGAGAAAATAGCATATCTAAGAGATAATGTCAATGGTATTCATAAGGCCATATTATCTACGCATTGTCACAATGATCTCGGTATGGCTACGGCAAATTCAATTGCTGGTATAGAAAATGGCGCTAGACAAGTAGAATGTACCATAAACGGAATAGGAGAAAGAGCAGGAAATACTGCACTCGAAGAAGTAGTCATGATCTTAAAACAAAGATTTGGACACCGTTATCATTCTAATGTTCATACGCCTATGTTAAAATCTATGAGTTTGCTAGTTTCCGAAACCATGGGCATGCCTGTCCAAGCTAATAAAGCAATCATAGGTGCCAATGCTTTTGCGCATTCTTCTGGAATTCATCAAGATGGTGTCATAAAACACAGAGAAACATACGAAATTATAGACCCTGCAGATGTAGGTGTTGACCAATCATCTATTGTACTCACAGCTCGTTCAGGTAGAGCAGCACTTGCATACAGATTTAAAGAACTAGGACACCACCTTACTAAAGATGAGCTAGACATTGCTTACAAATATTTTGTCATATTAGCTGATCAACAAAAAGAAGTAGTAGATTCAGACCTTGAAGTTTTGTTTCAAGAAAAAGTCTATGCGTTGGCTTAATAATTGTACCTTTTATTTCAAATCCACATTTAAATTTATAAAGTGACTTTATTCGAAAAAATATGGAATGCCCATATCGTCCGAGCCATAGATAAAACAAGGGACGTAATATATATAGATAAACATTTGATTCACGAAGTCACTAGTCCACAAGCTTTTGACGGACTTAGAGATCGTGGTATTGGTATCTTTCGCAAAGAAAGAATCTTAGCTACAGCTGATCATAATGTTCCTACATTGAATCAACATTTACCAATTCAAGAGCCTTTAAGTAGGCTTCAGGTTGAAAAATTGACTCAAAACTGTGCAGAATTTGATGTAGAGCTCTATGGTCTTGGTCATGAATATCAAGGAATTGTGCATGTCATCGGACCAGAATTGGGTATTACCTTACCAGGAATGACCATAGTTTGCGGAGATAGCCACACTAGTACACATGGCGCCTTCGGAAACATCGCTTTCGGAATAGGAACTAGTCAAGTAGAGCAAGTGATGGCCACTCAGTGTCTTATCCTAGAAAAACCAAAAACGATGCGAATTACAGTTGATGGCAAACTAGGCAAAGGCGTCTCTGCCAAAGATATTATTCTTTATGTCATTGCACAATTAACAGCAGCAGGTGGTACAGGATACTTTGTAGAATATGCAGGTGAAGCCATTCGTTCCCTATCCATGGAAGCTAGAATGACCATATGCAATATGAGTATCGAAATGGGTGCTAGAGGTGGTATGATTGCTCCCGACGATATAACTTTTGATTACATAAAAGGTAGAAAATTTGCTCCCACAGGCGATAAGTGGAACGAAGCTCTTGCATATTGGAAAACCTTATATTCAGATGCGGATGCAGTCTTTGATGCTGAATTTACATTTGATGCAGCTGAGATCGCTCCTATGTTAACATACGGTACCAATCCAGGAATGGGTATGCGAATTTCGGACACGATATCCATAGACCAAAATTCGGAATCTAACCTAAAATCTCTAGCTTACATGGGTATGAAAGTCGGAGAATCAATGATGGGTAAAAAAATCCAAAATGTCTTTATCGGCAGTTGTACAAATAGTCGTATCGAAGACCTTAGAGAAGTTGCTGCCTTTGTGACAGGAAAACAAAAAGCCGATCATGTAAAAGTGTATATCGTACCTGGTTCAAAACAAGTAGAAATTCAAGCAAAAGCAGAAGGATTAGATAGAATATTTGCAGATGCAGGATTCGAACTTCGTGAGCCAGGGTGCAGTGCTTGTCTTGGGATGAATGAAGACAAAATCCCTTCAGGTGAATATTGTGTCTCCACTTCTAATCGAAATTTTGAAGGCCGCCAAGGACCCGGCGCGAGAACCATTCTAGCTAGCCCACTAATGGCTGCTGCCGCTGCAATTAATGGAGAAATCGTAGATATTCGTAACTATTTAAATTAAGATGAATTGGAAAAGTTAGATAAAATAATAAGTACCGCTGTGCCTATGCCGATTGAAGATGTAGATACAGACCAGATTATACCAGCAAGATTCCTAAAAGCTGTTTCAAAAGATGGTTTTGGCGAAAACTTATTTAGGGATTGGCGATATACACAAGACGGGACGAGAATAGCAGATTTTGTACTTAATAATGACACTTATAGTGGCAAAATTCTAGTTGCGGGTAGGAATTTTGGTTGTGGGTCTAGCAGAGAACATGCTGCCTGGGCACTTGCAGATTATGGGTTTCGTGTGGTCATAAGTAGTTTTTTTGCAGATATTTTTCGTGGAAACGCACTAAATAATGGCATTCTTCCACTCCAAGTAAGTCAACCAACCCTTGATGAAATATTCAAATCCATAGAAAACGATCCAAATGTATTATTAGAAATCGATGTAGAAAATCAAACTTTAAAATTTAATGGTCGATCCGTTGCTTTCGATATTGATCCTTATAAAAAAGTCTGTTTGATAAATGGTTACGATGATATTGACTATCTTCTAAGCATCAAAGACGATATCGAGGCATTTGAAAAAAATAGAGTATTTTCACTTTAGTAATTTAAAATGAACCAAAAAAAATTAAATAAAATTACCGTTTTACCCGGTGATGGTATCGGTCCGGAAGTGGTTACCCAAGCGTTAAAAGTATTAAAAGCAATTGCCAAAAAATACGGACATCAATGGGAAATTAAGGAAGCTTTGATCGGTGCTTGTGCTATTGATACTACAGGTGATCCTTTTCCAGAGGCTTCACTCAATGCCTGTCAAGAAGCAGATGCTATACTTTTAGGTGCCATAGGCGACCCTAAGTACGACAATGACCCATCTGCCAAAGTTAGACCTGAGCAAGGTTTATTGAGAATGAGAAAATCTCTTGGACTCTACGCAAATATCAGACCCGTCAGGATTTATGAGCAATTAGTTCATCTTTCTGTTTTCAAACCCGAAATCCTAAAAAACGTTGACTTTGTCATTTATAGAGAACTTACAGGTGGAATTTATTTTGGAGAAAAAGTAAAAGAAGAGACCTATTCATCTGATTTGTGTCTGTACCATAGATATGAAGTTGAGAGAATATCTCATCTAGCTTTCCAACAAGCATTGACGAGAAGAAAAAAGCTGACCCTAGTGGACAAAGCAAATGTGCTTGAAACATCTAGACTGTGGAGATCCGTGGTTCAAGAAATTAGTACACAATATCCAGAAGTAGCACTTGATTTTTTATTCATAGACAATGCTGCCATGCAAGTGATATTAAATCCTTCAAGATTTGATGTCGTTTTATGTGACAATCTTTTTGGCGATATTCTATCTGACGAAGCTAGTGTACTTTCTGGTTCTATGGGTTTGCTCCCTTCTGCATCAAAGGGTGAAACTTCTGCTTTATATGAACCTATTCATGGCTCATATCCGCAAGCAGCAGGAAAAGATATTGCCAATCCACTTGCAACCATTTTATCAGTAGAAATGATGCTAAGAGACTTTGGATATATCCACGAAGCAGACGACATCATTAAAGCGGTAGATAGTTGTATCGCTGAAGGATATTTGACTGAAGACCTAAGACCAGCTGTTGCTGTCGGATGTGCGGCTGTAGGCGACAAAGTAGCAAATAGTATTGTCTAGACCCTTCATTTGGCGCATTAAAATAATAGATCAAAATATATAAATGCACCTTCTAAGTTGTAATTATTTATAATATAACTATTTGATTTGCTTATATTTATGTAATATTATCTCATTTTGGACTTCGTAATGGTTTTTAAACATTAAGTCATCAGACACTTTTAATGATTTTATCTTTGTCATCCTATCAAAACCAAAAATGGGTTTGATTTTTCAAAAATAAGTATACATGTTAAATAAGTATAGCAGACACGTCACACAAGATCCTTCACAACCAGCAGCTCAAGCCATGCTTCACGCTATAGGTTTGTCCAAAAGTGATTTGCTCAAAGCTCAAATAGGTATTGCAAGTACAGGTTGGGATGGCAATCCATGCAATATGCATCTCAACGATCTAGCTAAGGACATTAAAAAAGGTGTAAATGGCGAAGGACTTGTCGGGTTGGTTTTTAATACAATAGGTGTCAGTGATGGCATTTCTATGGGAACAGCGGGCATGAGATTTTCTCTTCCATCGAGAGATATTATCGCAGACTCTATCGAGACAGTCGTTTCTGCACAATGGTACGATGGTGTAATAGCCGTGGTGGGTTGCGACAAAAATATGCCAGGAGCACTTATGGCTTTAGGCAGGTTGAATAGACCGGGAATCATTGTTTATGGTGGTACTATTGCTCCAGGATGTCATGCAGGAAAAAATCTTGATGTAGTATCAGCTTTTGAAGCATTAGGCCAGAAGTTGAGCGGCGAAATTAACCAAGAAACCTTTGAAAATGTGATCTTGAAAGCTTGTCCAGGTGCTGGAGCTTGTGGCGGTATGTACACAGCAAATACAATGGCATCGGCTATAGAAGTTTTAGGCATGAGTTTACCTTACAATTCATCAAATCCTGCTGTAAGCAAAAACAAAGCTGACGAATGTGCATTCTTAGGAAAAGCCATTCTCAACCTACTCGAAAAAGATATCAAACCAAGAAATATTGTCACCTTAAAATCTCTTGAAAACGCTGTCAGGCTTATCACCGTTTTGGGTGGAAGTACCAATGCTGTGCTTCATTTAATCGCTGTAGCTGATGCTTTTGAATTGCCATTTACGTTAGATGATTTCCAGAAATGGAGCAACGAAACACCATTTCTTGCCGATCTCAAACCTAGCGGAAAATATGTGATGCAAGACCTTCACGATGTAGGTGGTATTCCTGCTGTCATGAAAATGATGCTAAACGAAGGAATTCTCGATGGTAGCTGCTTAACCGTAACAGGTAAAACGGTCGCTGAAAATCTAGAAAACATCAATCCATTGGATGAAAATCAGAAAGTAGTATTTCCTGTAGGCCAACCTATTAAAACCACAGGACATATCCAAATCTTGTATGGCAATCTAGCAACCGAAGGTTCTGTTGCAAAAATAACGGGCAAAGAAGGTGAAAAATTCATCGGTCCTGCTAGGGTTTACGACTCAGAAGAACTTGCAAACATTGGCATTCAAAATAACGAAATCACAGAAGGAGATGTCATCATCATCCGTTATTGTGGCCCCAAAGGTGGTCCTGGCATGCCAGAAATGCTCAAACCTACTTCACTTATAATGGGTGCAGGATTAGGCAAATCGGTTGCATTAGTCACAGATGGTAGATTTTCTGGTGGCACACATGGATTTGTAGTCGGTCATGTCACACCCGAAGCTTATGATGGTGGCACCATAGCATTGGTTGAAAATGGAGATATCGTCATTATCGATGCTGTTAACAATTCCATTTCGGTTGACTTAGACGAAAATACGCTTGAATTGAGAAAACAAAAGTGGATACAACCTAATGAAGTTTTAAAAGGATTCTTAAAAAAATATAGAGCGACTGTATCTTCTGCAAGTCAAGGATGCATCACTTGTTAATCATAAAAATATAACATTATGGAAGTAATGGAAGTAAAATCAAATCAGGAAATCACCGATCAAAAGATCATGGTTTCTGGTGCCGAAGTGGTCATCAGATGTCTAATAGAAGAAGGTGTAAAAACTATTTTTGGATATCCTGGTGGAGCTATTATGCCCGTATATGATGCACTATATGATTTTGAAGATCAGATTACCCACATACTTACTAGACATGAACAAGGGGCAATTCATGCCGCAGAAGGTATGGCAAGGGTGAGCAGACAGCCTGGTGTAGTTTTTGCCACTTCAGGTCCTGGTGCTACCAATCTAATGACTGGTCTTGGTGATGCTTTGATGGATTCTACGCCATTGGTTTGTATTACTGGACAAGTATTTGCCCATCTTTTAGGTTCTGATGCTTTTCAGGAAGTAGATGTGATTGGTTGTACAAATACAATTACTAAATGGAATTACCAGGTGACCAATGCTTCAGAAATTTGTGATGCTATAGCCAAAGCTTTCTATGTAGCCAATTCTGGCAGACCTGGTCCTGTATTGATCGATATCACAAAAAATGCACAAATAGACAAAACCCTTTTTGAATACAATAAAAAACCTTTGGTTAGATCTTATCACCCAAAACCAATAATCAATCTAGATAAAATCACAGAAGCTGCAGGTCTCATAAATTCAGCAAAAAAGCCATTTATATTAGCTGGCCACGGCATCCATATCTCACATGCGCAAGATGTTTTTAAAGATTTTGTAGAAAAAACAGGAATACCTGTGGGCAGCACGATTCATGGATTATCCGCACTCTCTGATGATCATCCTTTGATGAAAGGAATGCTTGGTATGCATGGCAACTTAGCCCCAAATGTGTTGACTAACTCATGTGATGTGTTGATTGCCATCGGAATGAGATTTGACGATCGTGTCACGGGCAATCTCTCCAAATATGCCAAACAAGCCAAAGTCATACACATAGAAATAGATCCTTCTGAGATCGACAAAAACGTAAAAACTACGGTTGCAATACTAGCAGATGCCAAAGAAGCGCTTCAGTTACTCATTGAAAAAGTGGATCATAAAACTTACCCTGAATGGTATCAGCAATTCGATCAATTGTACCAAAAAGAGTATGATAAAGTAATCTCAAGAGACCTAGACATCAGCCTTGACAAACCTATGACGATGGGTAGAGTCATCAAAGAAATATCAAGACAAACTCATGGCAAAGCCATTGTAACCACCGATGTAGGTCAACACCAAATGGCAGCAGCTAGATATTATGACTATCTCGGCGATAACCAATGGGTTTCTTCTGGAGGTGCAGGTACAATGGGATATGGACTTCCCGCTGCTATCGGTGCCAAAGTAGCTGGCAAAGACCGAACGGTAGTTGCTTTTATAGGTGATGGTGGATTTCAAATGACACTTCAAGAGTTAGGTGTATGTGCACAATGGAATATCGGTGTCAAAATCATCATTCTCGACAATGAATTCCTAGGTATGGTACGCCAATGGCAAGAGCTATTTTTCGAAAGAAGATACTCATCCGTAGAATTGAAAAATCCCAATTTCTGCATGATATCTGAAGGATTCGGCGTGAAAGCAAAAAAAATAACCAAAGCTTCCGAATTGGAGTCAGCCGTCACAGAAATGCTTGAATACGACGGACCATATTTGCTCCATGTCATGGTAGAAAAAGAAGATAATGTCTTCCCGATGATAGCCACAGGCAAAGCTGTTGACGAAATTACACTTGAATAATATAAAGGAGATAGAGATGCAAGAATATACATTGACCGTATTTAGTGAAGACAAAACCGGACTGCTAAGTAGAATAGTAGCCATCATAGCTCGTAGACATTTTGATATCAAAAGTATTACCGTGTCGCCATCATCAATGGAGGGTATATACAGATTTACCATCATGCTCGTCCTTGAAGAAGAGCAGGTCAGAAAATTGACTGAACAAATAGAAAAACAAGTCGATGTGCTCAAAGCTTTTTACTACGACAATAGCCAAATCATTTATCAAGAAATTGCGTTATACAAAGTGCCTACAGAAGCATTTTATGATGGCGATAATGTAGAAAGACTCATCAGAAGACATAATGCACGTATTCTCACGATAGAAAAAGAGTACATCGTTATAGAAAAAACAGGTCATCAATTTGAAACAGAAGCCTTACTTACCGAATTAAAAGAAATCGGCATTTACGAATTTGTAAGATCTGGTCGTGTCGCTATAGTAAAACCTATGGAAAGACTCAAAAATTATCTTAAATCAATCGAAGCTTAAAACAATACTTATTTCATAAATCTTAATAAAATAATATGGCGCAATTAAATTTTGGAGGTACTTTAGAAAACGTAGTTACACGTGATGAATTTCCATTGGCGAAAGCAAGAGAAATATTAAAAGACGAGACAATTGCTATCATCGGGTACGGCGTGCAAGGTCCTGGTCAAGCTCTAAATCTTAGAGATAATGGCTTTAATGTCATCATCGGTCAAAGACCAAACTCACACTCATGGGACAAAGCAGTAAATGATGGTTTCATTCCTGGTGAGACCTTATTTCCAATAGAAGAAGCTGCCGCAAAAGGTACCATTATCCAATATTTATTGTCAGATGCAGCCCAAATAGCTGTGTGGCCACAACTAAAACCACACCTTACAGCGGGCAAAGCATTGTATTTTTCTCATGGTTTTGGTGTGACTTACAAAGAAAGGACAGGTATTATTCCACCAGCTGATATTGATGTTATTCTTGCCGCGCCAAAAGGTTCTGGCACTAGCTTAAGACGTCTATTCCTTGCGGGAAAAGGACTTAATTCGAGTTATGCTATTTTTCAAGATGCTACAGGTAAAGCAAAAGAC
This sequence comes from Saprospiraceae bacterium, assembly GCA_035326365.1. Taxonomy (GTDB): domain Bacteria; phylum Bacteroidota; class Bacteroidia; order Chitinophagales; family Saprospiraceae; genus OLB9. The sequence continues at coordinate 15,072 of DAOLFJ010000024.1, forward strand.
CGTGTAGTTGCTCTAGGAATAGGCATTGGTTCAGGATATCTTTTCGAAACAGATTTTAAGAAGGAAGTATATTCTGACTTGACTGGCGAGCGTGGTACTTTGATGGGTGCAATCCAAGGTATTTTTGAAGCTCAATACAATGTTTTACGTAAAAACGGTCATAGTCCATCAGAAGCTTTTAACGAAACAGTAGAAGAACTGACTGAGTCCTTGATGCCTTTAGTAGCTGAAAATGGTATGGACTGGATGTATGCTAATTGTAGTACGACAGCACAAAGAGGAGCACTAGACTGGAAAAATAAATTCAGAGATGCCGTCTCTCCTGTTTTTGAAGACTTATATAAGAGTGTAGCAGCTGGAGAAGAAGCCCAAAGATCTATTGATACCAATTCACAACCCGATTATCGCGAAAAATTGGAAGAAGAGCTCAAAGAACTTCGTGATTCTGAAATGTGGCAAGCTGGTAAGGTAGTAAGAAGCCTTAGACCAAAAATATAATAAAATCATAAATCGGTCTGTGATCCTAGGAAAGCAGACCGATTTATTTTATTAGAAGAAATCAACAAAAACTACAAAATCCTAGCTAGCAAAACAACATAAGTCGTACATTTGCGTTTCAAATCGACAGTTTCCCTCTAGATCATGTAATATTATAAAAATATTGCATACATTTGCATTTTTTTTAATCTCATTTCTTATCAATAATTATAATTGAATCTAATGGAGTTCAGGAAATCTACATTATTTGCCTTTATCTGTACGATTGTATTTTTTTACAATACCAATCATGTGAACGCACAGACTTTTCCGCCTGTGGTGCTAAATATAGATTGTGCATCTGCAGTTACAAATGATTCTGTATGTATAGACTTTAAGGTAGATAATTTTACGGATGTAGAGTCCATTCAGTTTGGAATTTCATTTGATGCCACCTTGGTAATACCTAAATGTCCCGTCAACTTTTCAAATTCTGCTTTGGGTGCTACTATTAGTGATGCAAATTTGAATTGTCTTACAGGTGAAAACGGTTTTATTAATTTCGTTTGGCTTGCAGATCCAACCACAATTCCTGATGGAAGTATTTTATTCACTTTATGTTTTGATGTAATAGGAAATGCAGGTAATTCATCGCCTATTATAATTAATGATTTTATATCTTCAGAAATATGTCAAACTGATGCAAATGGTAATTCTATTTGTACTAATGACATTACTGTAAATGCTTGTCCCATTGAAATAACTTCTAATACCCTCGTTGCTTTTGCAAATAAATGTGACGCCGATGGCATTAATAATATCAATAACGCATCTCTGACCTTTTATGCGGCTGGAGGCACACCACCTTACACTTATAATGTAACTCCTGGTCCTTTTACAGGTACATTGAACACAGCTGGAGAGCGTGTCATTATTCCAAATATTCCACAGGCAAATTACAGTATTCTAATTACGGATAATGCAGGCTTAACTTTTAATCTCGGACCTATTCTGATTAGTAATTCTTTTCCCTTTTTTATAGATTCTGTCTCATTAAAAAACCCTACTTGTGCTGACCGAATGAATGGTGTGATCACTGTATTTGATTTGGAAGGTGGAGTAACTCCATTTAAATACCAATGGTCAAATTTAATAAGTGGGACCAATTTTAACACTATAGACGAGCTAGGTTTGGGTGAATATTCTGTTACAATTACTGACGGTAGTGGATGTATACTAAAAGATACTTTTACCTTGACTATTGACACCTTAAAGCTGAATCTACAAGTTACAAAAGACGCTTCTTGTGCCGATATCAGGAATGGAGCAATTACATTTGGAGCCACAGGTGGAACAAATTGGGAAATAGGACAACCATACGAATATCAACTCAATAGTGCTAACTGGGTACGATTTACACCGCCTTTTTCTATTACAAATATTGCTGGAGGTAACTTTACATTGAATGTTAGAGATACTTTAGGTTGTGATACAGATGTTAGGACATTCACCATGCCTGTGGATAGAGTTATCAATATGACTTTTGAAAAAACTGATATCTCTTGTTTTGGTGCCAATGATGGTTCTGTGATCATGACGGCTTCGCCTATTGCAGAATATTCTTTTTTGCCATTAATTGGTTTCCCGAGTTTAGGACCTATTTTACGTGACGATACCCTAACATATCTTAATTTAGGCCCTAATGATTATGCTTATCGTGTCTTAGACATTGAAGGTTGTAAGGATACCATCTTTTTCTCCATCATCGAGCCAGAACCACTCGTTCTGAATGAAGTTATAGTCAATCCTGGTTGCTCTACAGTCGGTTCAATTACCTTAAATCCTAGTGGTGGCACACCACCATACATATACACCTGGGATCCACCTCAGCCTGGGAACCCTAATGCTTTGACAAATTTAAGTGGCGGATCATATTCTGTAACCGTTACAGATGCAAATGATTGTACAGCAACATTAACCACAATACTTAATAATCAAGGTTCGCTCGACATAACTCCACAACTAATCAAACCTATAAGTTGCTTTGGCGTTAATGACGCTACGCTCAGGGTAGATATATTAAGTGCAAACGGTCCGTTTATGATTACATGGAGGGATGGAATTGGGAATATTATAGGTTCATTTCAGACAATACAAAACCTTGGACCAGGGAATTATTCGGTAGAAGTAACAGCGAGTGATGGATGTACCAATACTAAAACAATTACAATTCTCGATGTACCAGGATTTAATATTAGTGTAAATGTTACGAATGCCCTTTGTGCGAATACAGAAGGACAAGCAATTGTCACAGTCAATGGCAATCCGCCAGGTTTTACATACGAGTGGAGTAGAAATGGTAACCCATCAATAATTGCAACTTCAAATATTTTAATGGCAGGAGCTGGGCTATATGACCTTTCAGTTATTGACCCATCTGGTTGTACCAAAGATACTTTGATTACCATTACTTCACCACCTGCGATCACATTTGAAACGCCAACCACCACTGCAGCAAATTGTACATCTGCAAATTCTGGTACTGCAACCATTCCAAATGCACCTACAGGTATGAATTTCACGTGGTCTTCTGGTGAGACATCTGTTACAGCTACTGCATTACCTGCTGGGTTAAACTGGGTAATAGCTACGCAAGGTTTATGTGATTCTGATACTTTATTCTTTAATATTGACCCTCCAGGACCTGTAACTATTCCTGAACCTATAACCAATAATGTTAATTGTTTTGGGGAGTCAAATGGGCGAGCTGCGATACAATCTGGACCACCTGGTTTTGAATATGAGTGGTCAACAGGAGCAGTCTTACCATTTATTGGTAACCTATCTGCTGGAGAATATTGGGTGATTGGTAGAAGTGGAGCATGTGTTTCTGATACTGTGTTTTTTACAGTAGGAACTTATCCACCACTTATACTAGATGAAACTCAAACAGTTACTCAAAATGTAACTTGTTTTGGCGATACCAACGGTTCTATAACTGTTCAGGCTACTGGAGGGACTGGACTTTTGTATAGATATAGTTGGACAGATTTAATTAATAATAATACCAACCAAGCCACAAATCTAGCTGCAGGTGGATATGAAGTGGTCATCATGGATAGTAATAACTGTACCACCAGAGATACCCTTTTTGTCACACAGCCTGATCCACTTGTTGCGTCTGTAGACAGAATAAGAACCGTGGAGCTAGATTGTAATAATCAAGATCAAGGAAAAATTGTCCTTTCTACCATAGGGGGCAATCCAGGACTAAAAGCTTATACATGGGAAAGTGGCGTTAACGCTGATCGAGAAACAGCATCCAACCTTTCCGCAGGTACTTATTGTGCAACTGTAAGTGACAATAAAGGATGTAAGGATACTATATGTTACACGCTAGTTGCACCTGCACCATTAGTAGGGAGATTAAATCCTACACCCGAACCTATCTGTAATGGAGGTACGACGTGTATTTCTGTTGATTTTCTCACAGGCGGCACAGGAAATCAATATACTTTTCAGATAAATAATGGTATACGCTACCCTATTGATTCTTGTGTTACGGTATTTGCAAGCACATACTCTATAAATCTTATTGATTCTGCAGGTTGTAACATTGATACCATAATTACAATTGGACAACCTGACCCAATTACGGTCGATTTGGGAGACGACTTGGACATACAGTTGGGTTTACCTTCCCCTATTATTAATGCATTGATTGATTCACCTTTTCCTATAGATACACTCTTTTGGACGCCAATGGATTCACTTTTGTGTCTTACGTCAAATTGTCAGACTATTGAGGTATTTCCTGCTGAAACAACGACATATGTCTTGACAGCCACAGACGTTAATGGATGTACAGGGACAGGCGAAGTCACTGTCAATGTCAAAGATGTAAGAAGTGTTTATTTCGCCAATATTTTCACTCCAAATAGAGATGGAAACAATGATTTTTTCCAAGTGGCTATAGGTCCAGGAGTGGCTTTAGTAAATTCTTTTGCAATATTTGACAGATGGGGCAATCAAGTATTTTTTAAAGAAAATTATATGCCTGATGCCGCCGGAATAGATGGATGGGATGGAACTTTTAATGGTAGACCACTAGATCCTGGTGTTTTTGTGTACACGGCAAGAGTATTATTCATTGATGGTAAAGTCATAGACTATTCAGGGTCCGTCACGGTAGCCGCCAAGGTTAAAAATTAATATATACCTTTCATTTATTACTAATCAACAGTTTCCTTTAGTGAAAATTTAAGGGTGATTGGTGCAAGGTTGCTTTTAATCTATTATTACCATTTAGCCTTAAACCCAAAGGGGTGTAATTATAATTACTATGGATTTACATCTGTAATATAAATGGAAACCGAATACAATATTGACAATTTATTATACATGATCATACAAATATCAGGTATTAATTTAAACAAATAGGTTTAAAAGCAGCTTTTTTGCATTAACGGAATATTCTCCAAAGTCAAAAATTTAAAATTGGTCTTTTTTAACAGAATTACCTGATTATTAAGGCATCTAAACTACTTTTTTATTTGTAATACCATAAAAAATACGTATCTTTGCAATCCAAATAAAAAAAGGGTTTCATACATCATATGAGCGATAATAAAGATCAGAATAAAAACAATTACGGTGCCGATAATATTCAGGCACTAGAAGGACTAGAAGCAGTAAGAAAACGTCCAGGAATGTACATCGGTAGCACTGATGTAAAAGGTCTCCACCACTTGGTTTGGGAAGTAATAGACAACTCTATAGATGAACACTTGGCTGGTCACTGTACACACATAAATACCATTATCCATAAAGATAATTCTATTACTGTCAAAGATAATGGTAGAGGTATTCCTACAGGTATGCATGAAAAATTGCAAAAATCTGCCTTGGAAGTTGTAATGACCGTCCTACACGCAGGTGGCAAATTTGATAAGGATACTTACAAAGTATCGGGTGGTTTGCACGGTGTGGGTGTGTCATGTGTGAATGCACTATCCGAATACGTGAGAGTAGAGGTACACAGAGATGGTAAATATTTCGAGCAAGAATACAGCAAAGGTATCCCACTTGGTCCTGTAAAAACACTTGGTGACTCTGACGAAAGGGGTACTCAAGTAACTTTCAGACCTGACCCAACTATTTTTACAGAAACGGTCGAATATAGTTTTAATACGCTATACGGCAGAATTAGGGAATTAGCCTACTTAAATAAAGGCCTACATTTATCTTTAATTGACGAAAGAGAAACTTTAGAAGATGGAAGTTTCAAAAAGCAAGATTTTTATTCAGAAGGCGGATTAAAAGAATTTGTTAAATATCTTGACGAAACTCGTCCACCATTAATAGAAGAACCAATCTATGTCACGGGCAAGGAAGACAATGTAGAAGTCGAAGTAGCCATGCAGTACAATACAGGCTACCAAGAAAATATATTTTCATATGTAAATAACATCAATACACGTGAAGGTGGTACACACGTTCAGGGTTTCCGAAGAGCTATCACTAGACTTTTTAAGCAATATGGTGATGACAATAATATGTTCTCCAAGCTGAAAATCGATATTCAAGGTGAAGATTTTAAGGAAGGTCTAACGGCTATTATTTCCGTAAAAGTACCCGAACCACAGTTCAAAGGTCAAACAAAAGGTGAACTCGGAAATCAAGAAGTAAATGGTATCGTCTCTAGATGCGTAGGTGATGTATTAAAAGCATATCTGGAAGAAAACCCTATGCAAGCCCGCAAAATCATTGATAAAGTGATACTTGCTGCGACAGCTCGTCATGCAGCAAGGAAAGCTAGGGAAATGGTACAACGTAAAAATGTACTTACTGGTAGTGGATTGCCCGGAAAACTATCTGACTGTAGTTCTAAAGACCCTATAGAATCAGAGATATTCCTCGTGGAAGGGGACTCGGCAGGTGGTACAGCAAAACAAGGAAGAGATAGACACTTTCAAGCCATTCTACCGTTAAGAGGTAAAATTCTTAACGTAGAGAAAGCAATGGAATACAAGATATACGAAAATGAAGAGATAAAAAATATGTTTACAGCTCTTGGCGTAAGCATAGAAGAAAAAGATGGAGAAAAAATTCTCAACATAGAGAAACTGAGATATCACAAGATAGTCATCATGTGTGATGCCGACGTCGATGGTAGCCACATTTCTACCTTGATCATGACCTTCTTCTTCAGATATATGAAACCACTCATCGAGCAAGGACATATCTACATTGCAGCTCCTCCATTATATCAGGTAAGGAAAGGCAAGAACTTTGTTTATTGTTGGAATGATGAAGAAAGAAAAGCAGCCATTGATTCATATTCTAATGGTAAGGAAGATACAAGTATCAAAACCCAGCGTTACAAAGGTCTTGGAGAGATGAATGCAGAGCAACTTTGGGAAACCACCATGGATCCTAACATGCGTATGTTAAGACAAATCACCATTTATGATGCCATGGAAGCAGACAGAATTTTCAGTATGTTGATGGGTGATGAAGTACCTCCTAGAAGACAATTTATCGAAGAAAATGCCAAGTACGCTAACGTGGATGTTTAGCATGTAGGCAAAAAGCGTAGGCTTTTTTTCTTTATTTCTATTGGAATAGGAATTATTAAGTTGTTGATTATAAAACAATAGCAAGTAAATTTACGTTTGATATTGACATAAAACCCGTATCAGATTATGATCAAAATTGGTTTCGGTAAGAGAGTTAGGCCAAAGTCTTTTGGGTTCATTCCCCGATTTTATGATCCTGTAAAAGAGGAACTTAATGAACGTCTTGCTAAATACCAAGAAACCGATGACGCCTCTGTTCAAGTAGATCAGTTGAAAAGCAGAATCAAATCCGGTATGCGCCAAAAGTTTTATGGAGATCCTAATGTACGTTCAAGTGTTGAGCGCCAATCCAATATACGGTTGCTTTTTATCATTATTACTCTTTTCTTGATTTCGTATGTCATTTTGAAGTCAGATAGATTTCTGTCTATGCTCGACGTTTTTACACAATAAAAGCAACAAAGTGCCAGATATCATTCAATTACTGCCAGATAGTATTGCAAATCAAATAGCAGCTGGCGAAGTCATACAGAGACCTGCTTCTGTTATCAAAGAATTACTTGAAAATGCCTTAGATGCAGGTGGTACTAATATAAAACTTATCGTAAAAGAAGCTGGAAAAACCAGTATTCAGGTCATTGATGATGGTAAAGGTATGTCTGAAACGGACTCCAGAATGGCTTTCGAACGTCACGCTACCTCAAAAATAAAGTCTGCAAACGATCTTTTTGCTATAAAAACAATGGGATTTAGAGGAGAAGCACTTGCGTCCATTGCAGCTATTGCCCATGTAGAAATGATCACTCGCCAGCATCACGAAGAAGTGGCAAACAGACTCGTCATAGAAGGATCAACTATCACAAAACAAGAGAAAGTACAAGCCATGTCTGGTACTAGTATCACCATCAAAAATCTGTTTTATAACGTACCCGCAAGACGCAAATTTCTAAAGTCGGATCCTGTAGAACTAAAACACATCTTAGACGAGTTCCATAGAGTCGTATTGGCAAATCCCGATATATATTTTACTTTTCATCACAATGGAAATGAAATATACCACCTTCCAAAATCCAACCTCAAACAACGAATCGTTGGCGTATTAGGTAAACAAATAAATGACAAACTTATCCCTGTCAATGAAGAAACAGAAGTGGCCACTTTTTCAGGATTTATAGGTAAAGCCGAAGCAGCAAAAAAATCACAGGGAGACCAGTTTATCTTCGTCAATAATAGATTTATTAAAAGTCATTATCTCAATCATGCCATCAGATCAGCATATGACGAACTGATCACTAAAGATGTTTTTCCTACCTATTTTTTATTTTTAGAAATCGATCCTGCTAACATTGACATCAATGTACATCCCACAAAAACGGAGATAAAATTTGAAGATGAGCGCCTGATTTATAATTATCTTAGGGTATCACTCAAACATTCATTGGGTCAATATAGTCTTGCACCTATGTTGGATTTTAATACAGACCAAAATTTTAATTATAAATTCTCCAGCGATCCACCAAGTACTGATTTTTCAAGACCATCTAAAAACCAATCTTATCCTGTAGAGAGAGAAGCAACTTTCAGACCAGGTCAAGAAAAAGCCATCGGTTGGGAAGAAATTTATAAAGACCTTAGCGCACAACCATCTGATCACACCAATATAAGTGAAGAAGTCAGAACCATAGAGAGCGAAGCTTTCCAAATGAGTTTTGAAGAAACCAATACTATAAAAGGCGTAAGTACACGCGAACCATACCAACTGCATGGTACCTATATCATTCATCAAATCAAAACCGGGATGATGGTTATAGACCAGCAAGCGGCCCACGAAAGAATTTTGTATGAATATTACCTAGAATCCTTCCAAAACGGGGAATTGTTTTCACAAAAAGAACTATTCCCAAGGACAATAGAACTAGATCCTGCAAAGGCTAGTGTACTCAAAAAAATACTCGACAAAGTCAATGCCTTGGGTTTTGAGATGGAAGAATTTGGTCAGAATACCTTTATTGTTCATGGTACACCTTCTGGTCTTGATAGCTCTATTTCTATTGATACATTGATAGAAAAGCTTTTGTTCCAATATGTGCAAAATCTCGAATTCGAACTCGGTATCGAAGATAATCTTGCACGGTCTATGGCCTTTTCCGCTTGTATAAAACGTGGTAAAAGACTAGAAAAAGAAGAAATGACACGATTGATAGATCAATTATTCGGTTGTAAAATGGTATACACAAGTCCTACCGGAAAGAAATGTTTTATAACCATAGAACTTGATGACCTTTCCAAACGTTTTAACCAATAAATAAAGAACAAGATATGCTAAGGGTCACAGATGTAGTAAAAAATCTTTTGATAATCAATGTCATAGTTTTTTTTGCTGTGCGATATCTTCTTCCGTTTCCGGGCATCGAGCGGTTTTTTATATTGATTTATCCAGGTGTAGAATTTATGGAAGATGGGTTTATTTATAAATTTGAGCCAGTGCAGATCATCACGCACATGTTTATGCACGCAGATGAACGACATCTATTGTTCAATATGCTTGGGTTGTATTTTCTTGGGCCTTGGGTAGAGGCTAGTTTAGGCCCCAAGCGTTTTCTGACAATGTACTTATTAAGTGGTTTTGTAGCAACTTCAGCACAAATGCTAATTTCTCAATCTGGAGGAGTAGGTGCATCGGGTGCGGTATATGGTGTGCTAGCTGCATTTGCCACTATGTTTCCAAATATGAAATTGATGTTATTATTCCCTCCCATACCAGTTAAAGCTAAATACATGGCCCTTGGGCTGATTGCAATTGGTTTGTTTAGTGGTTTTACAGGCATGCAAGCTGGTATTGGCCACTTTGCACATGTTGGTGGTGCAATATGTGGTTTTATCATGGTTCATTACTGGCAGATGGCTAATTTACGCTAAAAAAAACAATATGTTACGATCCATAGCAGACGATATACGAGCATCTTTTGATTACGGCAATATGGTCGTAAAACTAATCATCATTAATGTAGGCGTTTATGTGATTACAGCTATTTTGGGTGCTTTTTTCCCTTCATTTTATACAACGAGCATCCTTCCTTATCTGGCATTGCCTGGTGATCCTATGGTTTTGTTGTACAGACCTTGGACCCTGATCACCCATATGTTTTTGCATGAAGGCCTTTGGCATGTCTTGTGGAATATGCTGACTTTTTACTGGTTTGGATACATTGTCGGTGATTTGATAGGAGATCGCAAGATTTTACCTATATACATAATTGGAGGCTTGTTTGGCGCATTAGCTTTTCTGATATCATTTCAGCTTTTAGCCGGTATTGGAGGTATGGCTTTGGGCGCTTCGGCTGCGATCATGGCCATAGTATTTGCAGCAGTTGCTACTGCACCAGATTATAGTATGAACTTGATTTTATTCGGCCCTGTGAGAATCAAGTATATAGGACTCGTGATTCTATTTCTTGATATTATTGGGACTAGGTCCATGGTCAATTCAGGAGGACATATTGCCCATTTAGGTGGCGCCTTATTTGGTTTTCTATTTGTATATTTGCTTCGTCAAGGCACAGATGTGGCAGATGCTTTTAATAGATTTATTGAATTTTTTAAATTCAAAACGACCAAAAAGCCTAAAAAAAGGACAACACTTAAAGTCGCACACAAAGCATCTGATAGTCAAAGAGACACCATACAGAAAAAAAATTCTTATAATGTCCCGACTAGGGTAGACGAAATTTTAGACAAAATAAAACAGACCGGTTATGACAGTCTTACCGATGAAGAAAAAGATGTATTATACCAAGCAAGTAAAAATTAAAATCCAAGATAAAATAATCATTTGAAGTTTCTGGACAAGGGCATATTATTATTAAATATCGGTGTAGTGATCGCTACCCTTTTTGCTTATTTAGCGCCTGTGATAGATCCAGAATTGACTTGGACGATTTCTTTTTTTGGACTTTTTTACCCAGTACTACTTATCCTTAATCTGGGTTTTGTAGTGTTTTGGATATTTAAGAAAACGTCATATTTGTGGCTGTCCCTCATATGTATTGCGCTAGGATACAGTCAGTTAAAAGGCTTTATGGCATTCAATAGTGAAATCGTCGAGCAAGGTGGTGAGACCATTACCTTTATGACATACAATATCAGTAATGCTTCTTTTGGATATGATAAAAAGAAAAAAAATCGAGATGAGAAAAAAGAAGCATTTATCGAGTTTTTAAAACAATATAAAGAAACTGACATTTTCTGTATCCAAGAAGTCGGTGCTTATGCATATGATATTCTAAAGAAGACATTTCCTTCGCATCATATGTACTATAAAGAAAAAGGAGCCGTGATACTTTCTAAATATCCTTTTATCAAAAAAGGCGAAATTGATTTTGGAACTATTACTAATTCTTGTCTTTGGGCAGATATTAACCTTAAGTTTGACACAATAAGGGTTTATTCATACCATCTACAGTCTAATAGAATAAGTGCAGATGCCGAAAAATTAGCCAACCAAACCGAAATCGACCAGAAAAAAGCTTGGTATGATATCAAAGGTATGCTCCGCAAATTTAGAAATCACCACCTTGCTAGAAGTCGTCAAGCTGAAAAAATAGAAGACCACGCAAAAAAATCACCATACAAAAATATTTTGGCAGGTGACCTGAATGATCCACCTCAGTCTTACACTTACCACGTTCTCTCAGAACTAGGTCAAGATGCATTTAGAGAACGCGGATATGGCATTGGTACCACCTATGCAGGCAAAATTCCTTTACTACGTATAGATTATATCTTTGTAGATAAGGCATTAAAGGTAAATACATTTGACATTATAAAAGATAGCTTTTCGGACCATTATGCCGTATCGTCTACCATTGAATTTCCTGAAGGAAACAATGAAGAAGAACAATAAAACTATTAATTAAATTGATCGGGTTCTTAAAACTTAAACCCAAAAGAAGCTTGAATGCCTACATTTCTGTCAAAATCATCACTAAAGTTAAACAAATTATTAACCTCGTCATACGTTTTGCGTTTGTGATCCACTTTATTATTAGTAATGTCCAACAATCCAAAGTCATATCTGATTCCAAAGTAAAATCCTTTATTGATAAAATAAGACAATCCACCCGTCAAACCAAAATCATACCTATTGTACAAATTACCAACTTTTTCACTAGCTTGATAGTGATAATAAGCACCAGCGCTACGAGCCAATGTTACTACAGCCCCGTCCACATAGATAGCAGGACCTGTCGTTCTTGATAGTATACTTTCACCTGCGTCATCAGAATTATAACTATGTATCAATGATTGGCTAAACTTAATACCAGTAGGGTTGTCATAACTCTCAAAAACAATCGTACCATTACCTTTAGGCCCGATTAAGATAGCACCATATAATCCCACATTTAGTTCAATCTTTTTAGAAACTTCAAACTGTACCGTTATGGGTAAAGCTATGTAAGCGTTTGATACTTTCATTTGTATATTAGAGTTACCCTTTTCGTAGACATGGCCTGACCCTACAGGAATCTTATAAAAAGATTCTCCATTGTAATTATACTTTGTACCAATTTGGGTATATAATATCTCTCCTTTTAAAGAGATCTTATCTGCAAATTTATAGGCATAATTTACGCCAAAATGAAAGCCGTTGGACAAACTATTGGTTTCGTTTACACCTTGTTCTAACGGACCTGAAAACTTAGTATAATTCAAACCTGCTCGGATACCAAAACTCTGAGCCGAAAGTACAGAAACACCTAATATTAAAACACCTAAAAGGATATATTGCTTGATCATTTTAATCACTTTTTATTTTAAAGGGTCAAAGATACACAAATTGATATATCATAAACGACCTTGAAGCGTATTTTGCATGGTTAGAAATGTAAAATATTTAGTTAAATATTTCCTAATGTCTTTTACTTCGTCTGAAAATAGTAGTTTTGCTGCATCAAAAACAAATGGTCTTACATGAGTAATAAAAATAAATTAGGAAAATTTGCAGATATTTTGTCTTATGATAATGTCTATGAAAACTATAATCCTAAGGCCCCAAGTCTCATAAAAGGTAAAGACAATCCTGTGGAGATGAAGGGTATTTGGGCAAAAGAGCATTTTGGAAATGACCATCCTTTAGTCCTTGAGTTGGCATGTGGTCGAGGCGAATATAGTATTGCTTTGGCAGAAGCCTACCCTGATAAAAACTTTATAGGTGTAGACGTAAAAGGAGCAAGAATATGGCTTGGAGCCACGATAGCTATAAATAATAAAATGAATAATGTGGCCTTCTTACGCACACGTATAGAACAGATAGGGCTGTTTTTTCTTCCAGAACAAGTAGACGAAATATGGATAACGTTTCCTGACCCTTTCTTGCGCGAAAGCAAGGAGAACAAAAGATTGACTTCCCCACCGTTTCTAGATAGATATAAAACAATCATTAAACCAGGAGCAATCTTTCATTTAAAAACTGATGATGATACGCTTTATCAGTTCACTTTAGAACGACTAGCTGAGTATGAAGGTGCAAATATTTTGTACCAAAATGATGATATTTATGCTTCTCCACTTGCCTTTGATGAACTGGCATACAAAACGTACTATGAAAAATCACATCTCATAAATGGTAGAACAATTAAATACGTCAAATTTACCATCAATTAATATCTAATCTAATATTCAAATATTTACGTATTTTTGTCACATGGACACAATCAAGCCTTTAATTCAAGTTTTTGAAAAGCACTTATCTGAGCACCCTCTTACCCGAGAGCCTGTTAATCTATACCAACCTGCTGATTATATTTTATCACTAGGTGGAAAGCGATTAAGACCTGTATTTGTGTTAATGGGTTATGATTTTTACAAAAAAGATATAGAAAGGTCCTTAAATGCTGCTATGGCAGTAGAGATTTTTCACAATTTCACCTTGCTTCATGATGACATAATGGATAAGGCTGAGATCAGAAGAGGAAAACCAACGGTCCATATCAAATACAATACAAACACAGCCATTCTCACCGGAGATGTAATGATGATACAAGCGTATCAATATCTACTAGACTATAAAGACCCAAAAACAACGGTAGATTTACTTACTGTTTTTAATAAAATGGCTTTTGAAGTATGTGAAGGTCAACAAATGGACATGGATTTTGAAACACGGGACGATGTGACAATTGACCAATACCTTCAGATGATTACACTAAAAACTTCTGTACTAATGGCAGCATCTGTGCAAATGGGAGCTATCTTGGCAGGTGCCGATGATAAAGATCAAAAACATTTGTATGAATTTGCAAAAAACTTTGGTATCGCATTTCAATTACAAGACGATGTTTTAGACACCTTTGGGGAGGCTGCTAGTGTCGGCAAGCGAATAGGAGGTGATATTATTCAAAATAAAAAAACTTACTTATACTTGAAAGCCATCGAATTGGCAGATGACACGC
>DAOLFJ010000311.1:0-5372 GCA_035326365.1 Saprospiraceae bacterium
CCCCACAACGACATTTAAAAGAAATAGCTGACAGTGATCTTATTTATTTTACTTTTGGGCATAAGCTGATCGAAGAGATACTGGATCCTGATTCAGACTTAAATACAAAAAGGCTAGAAGACAATGACTTCAACAAGGAGTTAAAAGAAGTGCTTGGAGCTGGCAGCGCTTTGAAGCCATTTATACAAAAATTGAAAGGCAGGATGCCTGTGGATCAGGATGAAGTGGGTCAGGATGAAAAGGTACCCATTGAAAAGGATAATGAAACTGATCAAACTGAAACTGGTAGTTCTTCTAATGAACATGAAGAGACAACGGGTGACAAAAGCAATGAAGGCGATGGAAACATTTTAACTTCAATTAGGGTAATTGAAAAGGATGTAAACCATGTATCACCAGAGTATGATATATTGGTAGGTAAAAGTTCACCTTCAGAACAATATGGGATACTAGGTGAGACAGTGCAGCAAAAGAAAATTGCCATTGACCTTAGTGAAACCAACACCATCAGTCTCTTTGGAATACAAGGTGGTGGTAAGTCCTATACTATAGGCACTATCAGTGAAATGGTACTGAAAGAATTTAGTTATATCAATCAATTGCCAGCACCATTGGCCGGTGTGATATTTCACTATAGTGAAAGTATGGATTATGAACCAGAATTTACTTCCATGATTTATGCCAATAGCAATGAAGGTGAACTTAAAAAGCTGAAAGACAGATATGGTGCAAATCCTGATAATATTGAAGATGTAATACTTCTTACTCCACGAGACAAAATAGAAGAAAGAAAAGCTGAGTTTCCATCCATTGAAGTATTGCCAATCGCTTTCAACTCTCAGGAATTGAATGTTCAGGACTGGTTGTTTTTATTGGGAGCTGTGGGCAATGATTCTGCCTACATCAAACAACTCAAAGCCATAATGAAAGAGCAGCGTCAAAACCTGAATTTGATGGGTATTACAGAAGCTGTGGAAGCTACATTGTTGCTCTCAAATGCACAAAAGGCTTTGGCCAGACAGAAACTAAGCTTTGCTAGAGAGTATATAGAGGATACCATAATGCTCAAAGATACTCTAAAGCCGGGAAGGTTGATTATCGTAGATCTAAGAGATGAATTTATAGTTAAAGAAGAAGCTTTGGGTCTATTTGTAATCATGCTCAATATTTTCTCCGGGGTCAAAAGTATTAATGGGAATCATTTCAACAAGTTTATTGTATTTGATGAAGCCCATAAATATATGGACAATAAAGATTTGACAGGAAATATCGTCACAGCCATACGCGAAATGAGACACAAAGGAGTAAGTATCATGATAGCCAGTCAGGATCCACCAAGTTTGCCTAATGAGATTATAGAATTGAGTTCCATTGTTCTGCTACATAAATTTAACAGTCCACAATGGCTTAAACATATTCAAAAATCAATCACACAGCTTGCAGGACTTACACCAGCAGATATGAGTTCGCTTGCACCAGGAGAAGGATTTCTCTGGGCTACAAAAGCCACAGAAAAAAGTATATCCACGAAGCCAGTAAAGATTTCGACAAGGCCGAGAGTTACTCAACATGGTGGTAGCACCATACAAGCAACTGGAAAGGCATGAAGATAAACTCATTTACAGAAAAAGGAGGTAGGCAGTCGAATCAGGATTATATATTTATAGAAAATATAAATCCTAATGTACACCTTATTCTAGTAGCTGACGGCATGGGTGGTTATGAAAGCGGCGATATTGCCGCAAAGATGGTTTGTGAGAATATCCTTACTTACTTATCAATTCAGACAGTGGTTGATCAGGGAACTATTCAGAAAGCTGTAAATAAGTCAAACCTTGCACTTCGCCAATACCAAAGTGATCATGAAATAAAAATGGGTGCCACTGTAGGTGGTATAATCATATCTGGATCAGATGTTTCCTGTTTTTGGGTTGGGGATGTAAAAATCATTCAATTTCGCTCTGGTGAAATAGTCTTTGAGTCCAGGGATCATACGCTTATGGCAGATATCGTAGAGAGTGGTTCCATTGCGTCGTATGAAAGGATAGAAAAGTACAAACATGTTGTCACCAGATCGGTACATGGTGATGTTAAAGTCTCGCAGATAAGTTATGAAACACTAGGTTCTGTGGAGTGTGGTGATATACTTGTGATTTGCACTGATGGTGTAACGGACATCATGGACTCGTACAGCATCCAACACGATATCTATTCATCTTCAGACCTTGACGACGGTATCAATAAAATAAAAAGGAGGTTGGAGATAGAAGGGAAGGATAATTATAGTGGGGTCATTATCTCAGATTTTAAAAGTAGAATATATGGGGTATGATTATTATTAAAAAAAAATTAAAGAGGTACGTTCATGGCTGAAAGATTAATAACAATCGCGAAAAAAATGAATGTTGGCTTAGGAAGTATAGTAGAGTTTTTGGCTTTTAAAGGGCATTTAATTGACAATAAGCCAACTACGGTGGTGTCTGATGAGTTGTATGATGTCCTTACACAGGGGTTAATTGCATATTTAGCAGAAAAGGATGCGGCTGGTCAATTTGTAATTGGTAAAGGAAATGGGTTTGTTAAAAAAAATGATATTCCAATGGCATCTGATTTAAAATCAAAAGAGGTCAATTTAATTAATGAACTACCAAAACAAATTTTTACTGATGAATTAAATTTAAATATAGATCCATCAAATGATACTAAAAATGAAATAGCGTATCGTAAACCTAATTTTAAAGTCATTGGGTTAATTGACATATCTAGACTGTTAAAGGATGAAATAAGAGAAGTCAAGGAAGAACATCCTGAAATAAAGTTGTGGAGAAATTTTATAGAAGCTAATAAAGCTATAATATTAGAAAAAGAGCGGCCATTGAAAGTTGGGGCTATTGAAAGCATTGAAAATATTAAATTTAAGGGAAGAGAAATAACAAGGGTTAGAGTTGGACTCATCAAATTTCAAAAGAACAAACTTATTGAAAATGCAGTAAAGGAAGCAGGGATTGCTATAAATCATTTTAGATATGATGAACAAGCCAATCTTTTGAACTTACCAATAACCGTGACTACAGAACAGATTGATACTATTAATAGACATTTACATGACACTTTAAATTTTTTAAATAAAAAAGATCAGAAGGCAATAATAAAATTTAAGATACAACCTTCTTTTAGTGGGACCATTGAAATAATTGATCCCAAATATAAAGAAATTTATGACCTTCTAAACATTGGAATAAAGAGTCATGACCCAAATGTTATCCATAGTACATTTAAAGAAATTGATAAAATCGATCTTTTAGAAAAGGAATATCAATATATAAAAAGGGATAAAATTATAACCGCAATACTGAAAGTAAATTATTTTGATAATAATAAAATAATTGAAAAATATTTTGACAATTCATTTGGTTTAAAAATACACTGTTCCATCAATAGAAAACTCACTGTTTGTACAATTAGATCAAGAGTATTGATTGAGAATATTAACGATATGGTAAAAGATCTTGGTATAACACCTATTGATTTGGAACTAAAAAATATAGTGTTTGAAGTCATTAACGAAAATGGAGCAATCGAAATTGAAAAAATTGAATATTGTTTTAATAATCATGATTTGGCTATTGGATTGGATTTGCCAAGATTACAACAGCAATACCCATCCGGAAAATTTCTATATTATGAGTTTAGATATGAAATATTGCTTGAAGGATATGAGATGCTGTATACGTTTATAGAAAATCAGATATTATTATATACGAATTCTTTAAGAGAAAATGGATATGTGATAAGTACAAAACAAGAGTCAACAACACTAGCATTTGACTTTATTAATAGGAATGATTTTGAAGAGAAATACAGTGTAATTAGAAATGATGCTATAATTAGCACTGTTTATGACAGTAAAAAAGAAGATACGGCTTTTAAGATTCGTGTAACTTTTACGCCTCCTGAACTAAATAAAATTTCTTTGGCTATCAGAAATAAGTTTCAATTAATAAGTGTGAGGTATGACAAAAAGGGGAACAATTTAATTTTTAGGTTGCCATACGATAACCATGATGAAATTACTGAAATAAAAAATTACTTTTTCGGGCTACAAAAAATCGTAAATATTACATATCACAATGATCCTCTTTACAAAAGTTATTATTGTGATATTGACCTAATCAAATATGATGAAATTATTAAAGATAAAATTAATTTAATTAAAAATACAGAAATGTATTATCAGCGAGAACAGCATATAAATGGTACATTGATAGGAAACTTGATTTCAGCTAATAATGATTTGAATGAACTTACTTTATATTTAAATGATAAAACAAGAAGTAAAGATGTCTATGATCTCTTTCAAGAAAATATTTGGATGAATGCAATAAAAGCAGATATGACAGGTGATAAAAAGAAAAATGAATACCTGGAACAAGCACTCAATAAAATAAATGAACCAGTTCCTGGGTTTAATGGTAGTCCTGTAAATACCAATATTCGGAACTATATTTTTGATTCAACTGAAGCAAAACATCTCTCGTACGATGAATTGAAGCCGGAATCAGATAACTGGCTAAATATAACTAATAATTTATATTCAGAAAATATAAACACCCCACAAATAGAGTCAGTGGTAAAAGCAGTTTATAGTCAGGATTTGGCTCTATTGCAAGGCCCACCTGGTACTGGTAAAACCACTGTTATAGCTGAAATTATTTGGCAATTATTACGTAAAGATCCACAACATAAAATTCTTCTAACATCTGAGAGTAACCTGGCCGTAGATAATGCATTAGAAAGGTTAAAATCAAATCAAACAAATATTATTAAGCCCATTCGACTGGGAAATAACGTACAAGAGGAAGAAGGATTATATTTTCATATTAATAGAATAGAAGAATGGTCTAGTACAGATTACAATAATGATTTAAAATTTAATACAGAGACACTAGAGAGTGAAGATCTAAATAATAATGTTGTTTATAATTGGATGAATCGCATAGCTTTTGCATCAGAACAGGTGGACACTGAAAATTGTGAAATATTACAAAAATGGCGAAAGAATCTCAGGAAACCAAATAAAAACCTTAAGACAATTTTTAAAGAAAATTATTATAATAATGTAAATGTAGTTGGTAACACATGTAGCTCAGCAGGTAGTCCTAGCTTTTTACAAAGTTATCAAAATCTGTATAACACAAAAGAAATAGAATTCATAAGTAAAGATAGAATCATTACAAAGTTCGACGTAGTGAAATATTACTATACCTTAAAAAGAAACAATCGGAATTATCATGCAGTAGAAAAAATATTAGAAGAAGTTGTTTTTGATACTGTGATTATGGATGAGGCTAGTAAAGCTACACCTCCAGAAT
>DAOLFJ010000025.1:0-29350 GCA_035326365.1 Saprospiraceae bacterium
TAGCATTACCTAAACCGAAGTGTTGTCTCAAGCTATTCTGACTACCCAATCCTTGTATTGGCAACACTTGACGATATTGATTCTGACCATTAGCAGATATTTTAATGGAACTTCCTATAGCAGATTTGTTGCTATAAGTACCGACCAGTTTAATGTTTATAAAATGATTGTTTTCATTAGATTGGTTACAGAATAGTTTATTTTTATCATTTGAGTGAGTGGCCACAAAAATATCAATATGTCCATCTCTATTATAATCGGTTGATGCAGCTCCCATTGCGTGACCAAAGTTTGAACTTACCATTTCACCCAATTTTTTTGTAAAATCGTCATTTCCATTGTTAATGTAATAGAAACTCGAACCTTGATCGTTTGACATATAAAAATCTAAGTCACCATCATTGTCATGATCTAGCCATAATGCCGTGTGTGTATCAGCAAATGATTCCGTGAGAGGTGTATTTATTATTTTTTCAAAATTTCCATCACCTAAGTTTTTGAATAGCTCGTTTTGTTGTTTTGATGCGTTCAAAACATATAAATCAACCCATCCATCATTGTTATAATCTGCCCACAAAGCACCAACACTATTTCGGGATTCGGCAGAAAGTACGCTTTGAGTGATCTTTTCAAAATTTCCATTACCAAGGTTTTTAAATAAAGAATTAGGTTTATCGTTTCCATTCGGAATAAAGACATCCACTAATCCATCATCATTATAATCTGCCAAAGCAGGCATTGTCGATCTGTTGCTTTCCAGTGCAATAGGGTTATCTTTAAGGGATGTAAAGGTGCCATTTTTATTATTTCGATATATTTTATGAAATTTTGTCTCAAAATAATTGGTAACAATTAAATCCAGAAAACCGTCGTTGTCCATATCAAACCACGCAGCACCATGAAAATATTGTGGATCTATATCGAGTCCCGTATTGGATACTTCTACATAACTGCCGTTAACATTTTTGAATAATCTGCTTTGAGTACCTGTCGCATTCACCACAAAAACATCCAACAAACCATCATTATTATAGTCGCCCCATGCCGAAGCAACTGTTTTTTCCGTTAAATTGACTAAAGGACCATTGGTCGCTTTATAAAAATTATTACCAGCACTGTTTGTGAACAAAAGATTAGGTTTTGATGGATCTCTATCGGTAACAAAAAGGTCTTCCCACCCATCATTATTGTAATCTACCCATGCAATATTCCAACTATCTGTAGCCACATCTCCCAAGACACCTGTAGCGCATGGATTAAATAGTAATTGAGATAAATTACTAGAATTATTTTGAATACCTTCAGTGATTACGGACTGTTGTACTTGACCATTGACAAGACCAGTTACTGAAGATTCTATAGAGATGACTGTATTATTTGGTATTGGATTTCCATTATTAAATGTAGGGTTTACAACCAATTCAGTAACGATAGACACTTGTTGATTTGCAGCTAAGTTTGGTACATTATTGAATGTGATTGTAGATTGGTTTTCATTAGATGTAATGACACCTGAGATATTCTGATTGCCTAAATTAACTTCAGATGCAGATGGTACAGCTCCAGAACCGATGACAACTTGCAATTCAGTATTAGTCAAAATGCTACTGCCATTCGTAATGACAGAAGTAAATGTGATGTTATCACCTGGTATGGCCGAATTCTGAGATGCGTCGCCGACTTGAGAGAAGCCTGATTCAAGTGACGAACCAAAGTACATCATCCAGTTGTCATTGGTATTAGCGTTCATGACAGAAATATTTTGATCTGATTCTATCAAAACATAGGGTCTATCAGGTCCAGAATCTGGGTTTCCATTTCCATTATAAATGCTCTTCCATTCATTCAATGTAAAAAAGGCATCGACATATCTATTTGGCTGTATAGTATAAGTTCTACTGATAATCGATCCATTAGTTTTTGTGTCTTTTATAGTGACATTTGCCGCTTGATCTCCCGCATAAATGTAGCAATGAGCAAAGTTTCCACCAAATAATTGGCCTGTGAATGGATTTATAACATTGTTTTGATTGCCAGGAGGGAGTAAATAAGCTAAAAACTCTTTGCCCGCATCAGTTCCAGCTTCTGAAGAAACCATTGATGCCATATCTGAAGTACCTGGACTACCTGTTTCCATCCAATTACATTCAAATACGGACACCTTTTTATTAGGTGTACAGCTAATTCTAAACACAGTGGGATAAGTCGCATTACCATTTTTCTTTCCTATCCAATCAGCAGGCTTTAATCGGTTGATATCCCAAGATTTCATACTGATCCAGTTGCCATTTTCATATCTTTCAAGTGTAACAGCGTTATTATCATCCCAAGATACGATTCTTATTTCTTGTTCGCCATTTGACTGGTAAGGTACTGCAAAATAGAATAAATCTCCGCTAGAAGATCCATTAGAAGACGGTACATACCCACCGCCATCTCTAGCATTTGCCCATAAAGCACCATATTGGACAGATACAGATTTATTGGATTCTATCATATAGGTTGCTCCTGTCTCCATCACATCTCTGCCATCCTGAAAGTAGTGAATTATGTCTTGTCCTCGGTTTAATGTACGTTGTTTTACGATGGTTTTGGCATCAATATCTATGTTTGTATACCCTGTAGCAGTTGTTGGTACAGATGATATTTTGGATATTGTAATAGTAGTATTGTCTTCAAATGCAAAGACGTTTAAATCTCTTTTTGAACTTGAGATTTTGGGTGCATAAATAATAAATTTACCACCTAAAGATGACTTATTTACACTAGGTACAAAATCATGTTGCCAATCACTATCGGTGGACATGGAGGCAAAAACCAATTTTGAGCTATTGATAATAAAATAATCGCCATCTCTTTTTAGTACTCCACCAGAAGCATATTGAGCATCATCATTGATACCATTATCTTTGATATAGAGAACATAAGATTGTCCAGCGCTAAGTGTTCCCGTCACTGTATCATCATTGTCACCATCTGCATCATCATCTGTAATGGTAAATGTTGTTTCATCGTAAATGGCAGTGACAATAAGTGCTACGTTGCGCTGAACAGGGTCGTTATTGGGTGGTAAATATATATTGAAGTAGGTAGAAGGTGCACCACCAGCAATCAATTTGGAGGATAAGGCTACCCAAGCTAATAGAATAATAAAAATGAGTCTCATGTGTTTATTTTTTATTTGTAAATACATGAGTAGTATGCCAAAAATCAATCCTCTTTCATAACAATCACATTATCAATAATATAGGTACAAATTGATAGGTTTTAAATTCCAAATTTTGGAAATTTATGTTTCTTAATGGAAGAATTTTGATTAAACCCTTTGTAGATTATGGAAATATTCTACTATTCTCTAGTTTAAGTTTTCGCCTTTAAATCTTCTATCACTTTTGCCAGAGTATTTTCAATAATATCTATTAATGAAGTAATTTTGTCTTTGTCCACGACTTCCATTTTGGCATTAGACTCTAGCTCCCGAATTGGATTTTTCAGTAAATGAATGCCCATATTGTCAATGCTTGGTTTCATTCTATGTGCTATCTTACTGATCGTCAAATAATCTTGATTTTCGAAGGCGACTTTTATTTCAGTCACAGAAGTTGGGGTATGTTCTACAAAAATTTCAATCATTTTATTGACAAAAGACTGATCTCCCCGACTCAATGTTTTAATATTTGTAAGATCATACAATGGTGTCTCATTTGATGATTTACTTTGCAAAATATTGGTCAAGCTAGGTGTTTTTGTTTTAATATTTAGCGTATTTGCAATGGTGTTAAATAGGACATTTTCTTCGAATGGTTTAGTGACATAATCGTTCATACCAATAGATAAATATAAATCTATGTCACGCTTAAATGCATTTGCCGTCAAGGCGATGATTGGGGTAGAGATAGCCATTTCGTCTCTAATAAATTTGGTGGCTTCTATACCGTCCATTTCAGGCATTTGGATATCCATCAATATAAGGTCTGGTTTTTGGAAAGCTAATTTTTCTATCGCTTCTATACCATTACTTGCAGTTTCTACGATACACCCAAAATAATGTAAACTTTGACATGCGATAAAGCTATTCATCTCGTTATCTTCTACCAAAAGTATCTTAAGATTTTGCAAGCTATCATCCACGAGGTAACTGTCTTTATCGACCAGTTTATTTTCGTCACCTACAGGTAGTGTCAGGTTAAATGTTACTGTTGTACCTATTCCTTTTTCACTTTCTATTTCGCAATTTCCACCCATAAGATGTATCATTTCTTTGGTTATGGTCATTCCAAGACCTGTACCTTCGTATCTTCTTGCTGCTGAACCTTCTTCTTGCGAAAACTTATTAAATATTTGATTTAGGTACTCTTTATTCATACCTATTCCCGTGTCTTTGATTTCAAAAGTTAGTTGTTGAAAATATTGATTGGTTTGTTTTACATTTACTGAAAGGTCTATTTTGCCTGCATCAGTAAATTTTATGGCATTCCCTACTAAATTTATGAGGATCTGTCTGACTCTACCGCTATCGCCGATGAGGGCAGGTTTGATATCAGAACTTATATGATAATTAAGTTCAAGTTTCTTTTCTTGGGCTTTCGAATGTAGGATACTGATGACATTTCCGATCACTGACATCAAGCTAAATTCCTTAGCGTCTATGATCAATTCGCCAGCTTCTATCTTTGACATATCAAGTATATTATTGACGATAGTGAGTAGGTGTCTTGCAGCTGTCTCACTATGGCTAACGTATGAGTTTTGTTTTGGGGTGAGTTCTTCACGTCCCAACTCTCTGATCATACCTATGATTGCATTAAGTGGCGTACGGATTTCATGACTCATATTGGCAAGAAAAGACTCCTTGGCCCGAGATGCATCTTCAGCTTGCAGTTTGGCTTTTTCCAGTTCTTTTTCTAATTTTTTTTGATTGGTAATGTCTAGATGGATACCTATGGAGCCAATTAATTCATTGCGATCATTATAGTTTGGTGCACCGCTGATAAACCACCAGCGAATTTCACCTTGCTTGTTTTTGACTGCTATTTCGTAACTGTCTGACTGACCTTTTTCTCGCAGTTTTAGCTTTTCGTTTAATACTTCCTGGTCGTCATCGTGCAATAAAAATTTGATTGCTTTTTCACCTTTCAAGTCTTCTATGGTATAACCTGACATATCACAAAAGCTTTGATTAGCAAAAATGATGGTCTCGTCGGGTGTCACTTCCAATAAGCCAAGATTCATATTTGCTATAATATTGCGATATTTTTCTTCTTGTTTTGTAAGTAGGTTTTCTTTTCTTTTTCTTTCGAAAATATTAATCAACATTTGGGCAAAAAGAGACAGCAGTTTCATTTCCTTTTCAGAATATTCATGTTTATCTTTTACAGAATCGAAGCCCACAAAACCTATCAGTTTACTATTACTTATCATTGGGATAGTGATGAGGCTTTTTATACCTTGTGGCTCTAGGACGCCTCGAAGACTTTTAGGTCCTTCATCCGGAAGTAACTCCATGTCGGGTATGTAGAATGGTAGCCCTTGCCTATGTTTTTCTAACCATTGTGGCATAAAGTCGAGCGGAATATTTTGCAGATTGTTGATTTCAGGTGTGGTACCATCTTCGCACCATTCATAAGTATTAGATGTAGTATTTGCTTCAAAGTCATAATCAATAATATATGCTCTATCAGCTCCTACAAATTTGCCAAGTTCTTGTAATGATTTATTTATAGTGTACTCGACCTGATCAAGGTCTATGTTGATATAAGTAGATGATATATTGATAAGTAAATCCTGAAGTTGTAACTGTTGGTCAATGATTTTTTGAGCTTCAACTCTTTCCGTAATATCCTTAATAAAAGCACAAAAAAGTTTCTCTCCTTTTTGTTCAAAACCTATGATATACATTTCTATTGGAAACTCATGACCGTCAGCATGTAAGGCTGGCAACTCTAGCCTCATATTGAATATTCTACCTACTCCAGTTGTATTAAATCTTTGCATGCCTGCCTCATGCGCATCACGAAGTCTCATGGGAATAATAGTATCAGCCAATTTGCTTCCGATGGCAGCTTCATTTGTAAACCCGAATAGCTGAGCGGCTGCAGGATTCCAATACCTGATAACTCCTTTGGTGTCAGCTAAGGTAATGGCGTCCATGGCAGTATCCATGATGAGTCGATTTAGCTCTTCATTTTCACGAAGGAGTTTTTCGTAATTGACCCTTTCAGTGATGTCTTTATATTGCCATAAATGACCTCGATATATCTGATCAATAAAGATAGGAACGTAATCGCGCTCATAGAAATGACCAGAAACTGTTTCTATCAGTTCATTGTAAACAGGTATTTGTTCAATAAGAATTTTATTTATTGATAACACAAAACCTTCAGGATCAGAAAATAAATGTTTACTCAATTCTGCAGATTGAGAACAGTCAGCACCTATCAAAGCATCTGGAGGTGCCGGTATTTCGAACATTTTGCAGAAAAGATGATTGGTAAATAAGATTTCTCTATTCTCATTCTCAACCAATACACCTGATTGGAGATTGGCTAATAGCGTTTTGAATAAGTTTATGGTCCTTTTTAGGTTTTCTTCTGTTCCTTTATTTTTTTGAATTTGGAGGTTTATAAATTCTGAAATTTTGTACAAGTCGTCCTTCTCAGATTTGTCAAAAAAATGATCCTCATCTACAAGTTGAAAAACAACTTCTTTTAGTTTTTCTATTGTAATCTGTCTTACTTCAGATTCTTTTTTAAGACTTTCGTTTACTTCTTGAAATTCTTTCTCACTGACACTGAATGCATGATTCATTATATCTTTATCGCGCTCAAAGGCTAGGTATGACTGATTGATATGTTTAAGAAATTCCTGAATTTCTGCATTCTTTTGTAGATCGTCATTTAGGAATTTATTGATCTGCTTTTTCAGTAATTTATGATACATTTTGCTTTGTTTTGTGTGGATATTATTCTTCTGATAGACAAGTGATGGTCATAGTTTGATTGTGCAATTCGCAAGAAGTACCTTTTAACAAAGGCGATATTTCGCCATAGGAGTAGAATCCACTAATAGTAGTTTGACCGCCCAATACATCTTTGACAGCTTCTACTTCTTCATCAATCCTATCTGACAATATGAGTTTGCGGCCTACACAACTGACAAGAATAGCCAAAGAAGGCTGCATACTATTAAAATCTGTCACCGAGATATTTGCGGCTTGACTCGCAGCATCTATCAGTCTATCAAAATTTGCTTTCATAAATCTAACTTTGCTGCCTTCTGGGATATCGCCTGCAAAAAGCATGCTTTTACGCTCATTATCAATAGACAAAATGGTACGAACAAGTGAGTTTTCACTCTCATGAAGCTGTACAGAAAGTGGAAAAAGAAGTGCTGAACCAGGCAACTCTTCACTATATTTTCCTAAGTATTCTTTGTAAAGCTCTAAAGCATTTTTCCCATCTATCTCGAATAGTTCATTTGCGTTAGATTTTGTTACTAATCTCTGCAAACCAAAAGGCTCCCATCCTCCCATAGAACTATGAGAAATTTTTAATTTAGCACCATAAAAGGCCAAAGCCAATATTTTGCCAGAAGTCGGTGGCTCATTAAGTCCTACCAAGGTATTTTGAAAATTAGGACCATCTCCTGCTAATCCACCTGTGATAGGTATGTGATCATCTATTACTTCATTCATCCCTTTGACAAGTTCGCTCCCATTGACTTTGCTACCATCTGACAAAACGAAAATATACCTTAAATCTTGCGTATCAAAACAGGAAACTAAACTTTTGCCAGCATCAAAACTATTTGAATATTGATCTATAGAAATGCTATTAGAAAGTACGTGTGTGTGATCAAATTGTATAGCAACTGCAGAAATACTATTGTCCATCACTTGGTCATCATAAATCTCACCCGCAGTCGAACAATAAGCAATATTTGCATTAGGAAATGCAGATGAAATATCTGATATTATTTGTCTATCGTTCAATAATTGTTTGCTGCCAAAACATAAGACGACATTGATTTTATCATCTATATCGATTTTATAATCTTGATTATCAATAATTTGTAACTGTTTAATTCTCATGAAAATTTATTTTTTTAAAGTGATTTCACCACTTTTTATCATATTATAAATGGTGGATTTCCCAATGTCTAACTTATCCGCTGTCAATACTACATTATTGTCATATTTTTTTAAGAAAAAAGCAATAATATCGGCTGTATATTCTTTCATTGTCTTCTCACCGACTAGAAAGTGGTCATTGTCTCTGACCTTGTGAAAATTGATATCCTGTTCATTGATTTCTTGACCATCACACATGACACAAGCAAGATCCATCATCGCTTTGAGTTCGCGCACATTACCAGGAAAATGGTATTTAATAAGCCTTTCTTTTGCTGATGTGGTCAAGATAGGTGGTTTGACTTTATTTTCTTTAGCATATTCATCAATGAAGTGTTTTGCAAGAATGTAAGTGTCTTGTCCACGATCACGGAGTGGTGGCAATTCTATAGGAAGACCGATGATCCTAAAATAAAGATCCTCTCTGAAATTACCATTTTTGACTTCATCTGCTAAGTTTTTGTGGGTAGCAGTGATGAGTCTTACATCAAATTTTACACTACTATTACCACCTACTCTAGTCACTTCACGTTCTTGTAAAGCTCTCAGGATTTTACTTTGTAGATTAAGTTCCAATTCTCCTATTTCATCAAGGAACAATGTACCGCCATCTGCTTCTTCAAATTTTCCTTTTTTCTGATTTAGCGCACCCGTGAAGGCACCTTTTTCGTGTCCGAAAAGCTCACTTTCTATCAGTTCTTTAGGTATTGCGGCCATATTTACAGCTACAAATGGTTTTTTTCTCCTTTCGCTATTGTAATGAATGGCTTTTGCTACAACTTCTTTTCCAGTGCCAGTTTCTCCAGTAATGGATACATTGATATTAGAATGTATAGCTTTTTCGATGAGTCTAAATGATTTTTTTAAGGCGTCACTCTGACCGATAATGGTTTTTTCAAAGTTAAACTTGGTTTCAAGTTGTTCTTTTAATGATTCTACTTCTTGTTTTAAATGGACATTTTCACGAATATTTATGATAGACCTCCATAACATATCCTTTGTGTGATCATCTTTGATAATGTAGTCTCGGGCTCCAGATTTTAATAAATCCACAGCTACTGCAATCTCTTCCTGACCACTGATGACAACTACTGGTAGTTGATTATTGACAGCCTTTATTTTTGCCAACAGTTTATCACCACTCATATCAGGTAATCCAAAATCAATACAAACCATGTCGGGTTGATGGTATAATTCAGACAAACACTCTTTTGCTGTGGTAAAGAGTCTGATATCATAATCTGGATTGAGCGATAGATGATGTCTTAATAATTGACCATACCAAGGATCATCTTCTACAATGAATATGGTGAATAGTTGTTGTTTTGCCACGATAAACACAATTAATTGTCCAACAAAGGTAAGGATATAATGTGTTTATATAGAAAAAAATATGCTAATCTAAAAATTAGAATGCATTGTTCCATATTACTAAGTAGGGTGTCCAAAAATTCGCAAAATAATTGATTATCAAATAAATAACAAAAGGTTACAAATGATAAATGCATGTTTATAATAAGAAGCTGATCAAAACAACTGCTCCAAGTTTAAATTAATTTTGTTAATAAGCTGCCCCGAATCTACTTCACATCCTACGACTTGAAGTATTCATATACATCTGCAGTCCGAAGTTTCGTGGTTTAAACACAGCTGATTTTTTAGCAGACCCTAAGTAAGTTTCCTTTTTTTAGGGTTTTGTCTATTTGCAAAAAATGATAAAATTTCAACTCTATCTTCGATTATTCTATAGTACAAAGTATTCAAAGATAAAATCACAACTCTTCGGATACTTTTATTTACATCAGAAGTTTGATAAATATATGGGTTAATGGAAATCAGATTTAATGTCTTTTCTATATTGAATGCTAAATTTTGCAGTTCTTTTTGTGTCCAGTTTTCTTCAATACTTTCAATTGTTATATGCAATTCTCTAAGTGCATTGTCTGTCCAAAAAATTTTATAACCATTTTTCATAAAGTTTCCTTGCTTTTACATGAGGATTCAGTTTTCCTTCATTAGCATCAGTCAACCCTTTCATTATGGAATTTTTTTCATTCTCAGAAATTGTATTCCACCAATCAACTGTCTCATTTTTTCTTATATCTTCAATTTTTTCAATAACTGAAACATCGTCTATTGAAGATATCCATTGAATTAATTCCAACTTTTGATTTAAAATATCCAAATTTCTACTCATAAATAAAATATTACACATCAAAGTTAATGTTTTTTCTAAAAATTGAACTTAAATTTTATCTATTCTTTTGATGTGTACTAAAATTATTAGTTTACATTAACAGAGGGACGATCTTCTAAGAACTAAAAACATACATCTCTACTCCTGATTTTTTAATGGTCTTGAAGTCTGCAAAAAACGACTACATCTGTGACTCCATCTGCTTAATTTTTTGTTGCCATTCATTTACCTGTTTATTGATATTCAGAATATAATACATGATGCTCAGCATAGCGACTATACCCAATAAGATGATATCTAATGTCCATATAAAGTGAAATAAAAATGCGAGTATTACTAGGCTTAAGCTCAACATTGATATGATAAAAGTGACCTTTGTGTGCTTCAATCCCAATTCTAGAAATAGATGATGGATATGAGATCTATCTGCTTTAAATGGGGAGTTGCCATTTTTGATCCTAGTGAAATACACTCTTAAAGAATCAACAACTGGTATTATAAATACTGCGATAATTAATGGAAGTAACCAGATTACTTCATCCCCAATTGAATCCTTAGATGCAATATTTATCAAATCAATAGCTATTCCTATCATCAGAAAACCTAAAAAAAGTGAACCAGCATCACCCATAAATATCTTATGATTATTACTGAATACATTAAACCTTAAAAAACTGATCAAGCTACCCATTACGATCAAACAAAGCAAAGTATAAAATTCATGCCCAATATAATAGCTGATCGTAGCAAGTATCATAAAACCTATAAGCATTAATCCTCCAGCCAAACCATCAATACCGTCCATTAGATTAAATGCATTAATGACTCCTGTAATTAGTATGACTGATAGTAAGTACTGGGCGACTATAGGAATCTCATAAATACCCAATATGCCATGGAATGAAGTCAATCTGTAACCAGCCATAGCAATAATTATGGCACAAAGTAGCTGAACTACAAGTTTATACTAAGCTCTAATGTCTTTTTTGTCATCTATTGCTCCTATTATCAACAATACATAACTACCACCCAGAAGTTTTACCAAAGCACTTGAAATAAACTCAAATCTTGCTAGTAACAATAGAGTGAGTAGTAAAGTAAAACCAATCGCTAAGCCGCCTACTAAAGGAATGTGGTTTTGATGGATTTTACGATGATCTGGTTTATCTACTAGACCGATTCTAATAGCAATGGATCTGAAGATAGGAGTCACTATTATGGATAAAAAAAATGATAGTACGGTGCCTAAAACTAAAAATATATCTGATGGTGTCATAAATATTATTTTTGAAAAAACAATTTTTGGAAATGTAGGTGATATAATTCTCGTTTTAGCAACTCACCTGCCGGTAATAAAGTTACAGAAGGCGTGATAGATGATTTGGGCTCGCTGACTAAAACTTCTCGTATTAATGCCCGGTATTTATCGGCTATAGTTTTCCACGTGTATCTACGATAGGCAATCTCCTTCATTGTATTGCCGATAGATTTTACTTCTGCTATTTGGGTATTGTTGATTAGATTTATAAGTTCTTCTTCATTATAAAAATATCTGGCCTTGTTTTCTGTTGTCGTGCGATTGTAGGTAACACCATAAGAAAAAATAGGTAAGCCCAGATACATCGCTTCTACTAAGGAAGGATTGGTACCTCCGGCAGAGTGTCCATGTATGTAAAGGAATGCATTACCACGTATCATATCCAAGGTCGATTGGTCATAGATAGGATCTAGCAAAAAGATATGATTAAAAGAGCTGTATGTTTTTTTAAGGTTTTTGCCATATTCACTATTATTCCAGTTGCCTATGATGACTAGACGGTGTTTGGGTAGTTTTGCGAATGCACTTAGTACTATATCCACATTATTTTCAGGTTCGATACGGCATACTTTAAAAGCGTAAGGCAATCCAAGAAATGGATAAGAAGCTTTTAATGACGTTTGAACAGGGACAGTCATTGTATGATCTGCGCCATATTCTATAATTCTGCTTAAAGTCCCATATCTGACCGCTGTATAATCCTGGATAGATTCATTATCTGAGATATCAATATGAGAATATTTTACGGCCATTTTTTCTGCCCACCATAAATACCACTTGGCAGGTCTGCTCCATTTGTTCCGTTTCCATTCAATACCATCTATAGAAATAATGATCTTTTTATTTGTAAAAAATTTTACAAAAGGTAGCATCCATGCACCAGCAACTCCTAATATCAAAAGTACATCTGCATAAAACAATGCATGGATTATAGACCAAGAATCATAAGGTATACTCTGAATCCCATTGGCATCCAAAGGTAAATATACAAGACGGGCATTTTTGTATGTGGGTTGACGGTCAGCCTGTACATATTTCTTTCCAGAGCAATAGACGGTGATGTCATATTCATCACTCATGTTGTCCACAAGGTGCTCAGCCAATGTTTCGAATCCACCATATTTGGCTGGGAGACCTACTGTGCCTATGATGGCTATTTTTTGTTTTAAAGATGTCATATTCATTATTTAGTTTAGCTAGTTACAATACTGTGCCAGTATTTATATAATTGAATATCAGTATATTATGTAATTTTTATTTTTAAGACTTTCCAAATAATGGAAAACATTTCCAACGAATGCGCCTCTTAAATTGCAGTTTCCTTATTGAGCAATAGGTTCAACTTTCAACAACTCACAACTCTTCATCACAAAACTATCTTCGTCATATTTGATGATAAGTTGCTTGGCGTAGGTACTGAGTTTTTGATAGTGCATTTTATCTTCCAATATATCCACAAGCAGGTGTGATATGTGATTTACATTTCTGCTATCGGCTTTATAGCCATTAACACCTTTATCTACGAGCTCGGCTATTCCTCCTACAGGAGGCACAATGACAGGGAGACCATAAGCCATTGCTTCGATGACTGTAAGGCCAAATGTTTCTACCCATCCATCAGGTCGAGATAGATTGAGTACCACATCAGCCCATTGATAATGTGGGTGTACGTCTTTTTGTGTAGGAAATATCGTTAAGTTTTGCGGTTGATTTTGCCCTGCAAAATAACCTTCAATGTCCATGGGAGAAGCATTCACTACTAGTCGGAAAGCATATTCTGGATTTTTTTTTGCTAGTTGCAAATACTCATTCACACCTTTGTATGCTTTGAGGGAGCATATCATCAGCACATTTTTATAATCAGGTGTCACTTTTCTGTTTTTTATTGCTGTGGACAAAAAAGTAGTTTCTAAAGCATTGTACAGCACATGTCCAGGTTTTTTCATCGATTCCTGTTCAGATAGATATTTGGATACATAAACTATTTCTGTGGATGTAACGTCTGCTATTCCAAATAGAATTTTTTTCAATAACCAAGGTTTCATACTAGTTTCATGGATATGATATATGACCTTACACCCTTTTAGCTTTCCCAAAATTCCTGCGCCAAATGGCAATACTGTATTAACATATATTACGTCACTTTTTGTGATGATAGAATACATTTTAATGATCAAAAGCAACTGACTGATCATTAAAAAAATCAATCTCAAGAATGGATTCTGAGCAAATCTATACCAGTAATGGTGATATTTGGCTCCTTTGATATCTGACAAAAAACCTTCTCTCCCGCTGCATGTGACTATGTGACAATCCATACCATTTTGGGTCCAACCATTGACAAGCTGTTTTAATACTTTAGGACTTCCGCTATAATCGTTAAGGAGATGAAAGGCAAATATTCTCATGGTTTTATTTATAAAGAGTCATAAATTTTGGCCAATTGCTCACCACGTCTATCCCAATGGAAAACATGCTCAAACTGTGCTCTTGCGCCTTGTCTCAATCCTTTGAATTTTGCCTTATCCGAATATAAAGTTCGCATTGCTTCTGTTAGATTGAATGTGGTATTATCATATGTATCTTCTTTTACCTTTATACCGCATAACTCATTTATAAAACTACCGGGACCACAATTGTCGAGACAAATCACTGGCAAGCCGAATGACAAAGCTTCAGGTACGACCATACCTGCACCTTCGTGAGATGGGAATAAGAATACTTGCGCCTGTTTAAATAATTTCATAAGTTCATTCCTTTCCATCCACAGTACAAATTGGATATTATTTTCTACTCCTAAATCTCTAGCTAGTTTAATAAGTAGTTTTTCTTCTGGTCCACTTCCTACAATGACGAGCTTTGTTGTTGCTTTTTCTACACCAACCAAAGAATCATAAAACGTTGCAAAAGCTCGGATAGCAAGGTCAAAACCCTTTAATGGAACTAATCTACCAGCAGAGATAAATGTGAAATTTTCATTCTGCGAATCTTCTATAAACCCGAAATCTTGGGTTGCTACGGAAGGAATTATTTGGTATTGATCTTGTTTTAAATGGAGTTTACTAGGTACAGCGTCATTCATACACCAAACGAAATCCGCATTTTTTGCAGTATTTCTTAATGCATGTGAGTACTTCCAAAAATAATTTTTAATAAGCCAAGTCGCCCGATCTTTTATAAAATATTTGATTGAATATTCCTTAAGGTATTGACTAGGAATCAAAGGGTGATGACCCACTGGTCCCCATACAAATGGTTTGCCCAATTTCCATAAATAACTAGGAGTCCAGTCATTGTGAAAATTAAGGTTATGTACTATATCAAATTCTATACTTTGGTTTTTAACAAAAGAAACGATGCCTTTCTGCCACATCCAGTAATAAAGCATGGCACCACGGCTACCTTTTTTCCACCATCGTTTCCAATATGGCAAATCAAAATAAAGAAAAGTCATATTTTTATAAAGATCATTTGGGTTTGTTGACATATATTTTTCAATGTCATTTCTATTGTTTTCCCGAGTGATCGCTATGACTTTATTGTTTTTTGCTATTTGCAACACAAAATTCCATCCCATTCCATCTTCTGATCCTTTATATGGATTTACTGCATAAGTGGTGGCAAGAATCGTTTTCATTTAAGCGATATTCTTTATCTTATGAAAAGATAATTCAGGACATCTTTGACCTATTATTTTTGCTGGCACACCACCTATAATGGTATTGGCAGGAAAAGACTGATTGACTACTGCCCCTGCTGCTATCACACAACCATCACCAATAGCGACGCCATCAAGTATGGTTACTTTGCTTCCTATCCAGCAATTTTTGCCAATTATAATGCCTTTACGTTGCACACCTTGAAATCTGATGAGTGAGTCTGTATCTTTAAAATTGTGGTTTTCGGGATGACAGCTAAAGTATTGACCGATGATACAATCATCTCCTATACTTAAGCCACCTGCACCACCTAGATACGCAAACTCTCCAATTCCCACATTGTGACCTATGTGAATACCTTTTCCAATATTCTGAAGTGTAGTAGCGACAATGATCTGACTGTAGTCACCTATACTGACATTATCACCGAAAGTGATGCCTTGTTTTCCCAATCCACTTAGGCTTACACTTTTACCCAATTTCAGGAATTTCCCCCATTGTATTTTTGATAGATAAGTCATTTTTACACCAGAGGAAAGTATCATCCCTTTGGGATTTCTACCAATAAAAAACAACTTGCTACCACGCATCACCTTTATAGCTAGTGAAAACATGTATCCCAATAGGAAGCGACTACTTATAGCGTTGTCGATTACAAAATCAGGATTCCTCTTTCTAATAAAGTATAGAAGTAAGTTTTTCATATTTGCGCCATTTTTGTTTTTACACCTCTGAATAATACGGAAAGTGTATCGTCCAGTTTTTCGTTTGCAATAGATATATAATCGCTTGAAGAATAGATGCTTGCATAATGTTCAAAGAGGTTTTTATAATCACTCGTCAGTGTTTCGATTGTTTGGATATCTAGTTCTTGTTTTCTTGCCAAAATAGTATCGGCGTCGGCGTATAAAAAATAATTAAGATCTGGTTTGAGCAAAAATCGATATCCAAATTTTATCCAAGATGTAGGTAGAAGGATGTTTGATCGCTTACCGTCATTGATAAAATCAAAGTAATATCTATCGTAAAGCACTACTTTACCGCGCATGACATACTTAACATACACATAAAATTGGCCCAAAATAAAATCAATATAATAATATCCAAATCTAAACAATGATGACAAAAGGTTTTTATTTTTACCTGTTCTCGGCAAATTGCTTATGGAGATAGCTTCGGCCTTTTCTTTACCATGTCTTAACGCACTGATAATCGGAAGTATAGATGGCCTATGTCGTAGGACGATCACATCTTTGCGAAGATTTTTTTCTAATTTGTACTTGATATATTCGATAATTGTGGATTTGCCAGCGCCATCTACTCCACTAAATGTAATGACTAAGCCACCATTTTGGAAAAACGAACGTATGGTATCTACGTAGTAAAATAGCTTATTTTTTAATCCTTTCCATCCGCGATTTTCTGCCTTACTTTTTAAAATCGTATTTAGTGCCATCCCATTCATTGTATCTCCTTTACAATATGACATTAAAGCCAGATCTTCATTTCCATTGGCGTATTGCAAATGTATTTTTTTGCCCATATATTTAAATGGAACTTGGGAATTATTCAAAGCATAAAACCAAACGATATATCTCATTTCGTCTGTAGGGTGCAAGGTTTTGATACCGTGGTCATTGACTACTGATCTTGTTAATAATGCGTCTGCGTTTAAAAATACTTGGTCCTTTCTTTTTAATTTATGTATCAAATCAAGGCTTAAAAAGCTGCCATCGTGAAAGTAAATAGCTATGTTTTCCATAAATGACTTGGATGTAGTGACTACTTTGTTTTTCAGTGGTGAATTATGGCATAATTGAGTGATATAACTTAAGTCTTTTTGTCTCATCAGAATGTCAATGTCAGAATCTTCTGACCAAAAGTCTGGATGAGAGTCTGATAATTTTATTCCTGCATATTCAATCGGCTTTAAATGATCAAAAAGGGTATTGATAAAAAGCTGTCGTTGAGATGTATTAACAATCAAATTGTCTAGTGCTGTATTCCACATATTTATCATCCAATATATCTGAGGGTGCCAGTATTTCTGTGCCACATAATTTGACATAGATCGAGTGATATGATATAAAAGATATAAGGACAAATATCTATTCATCTCGTCGATAGAATCGAAAAAAGGTTGCTTTTCGCTTTTTAATAATTTTTCTGACAAAACTTGATAAGTTTTTGACCAGTCTTTTCTATCCACTAAAATACCTTGTTGTATGATGAAATGAAAAAGATCAAATCCTTTGGGCATTTCTGCATCTGCTGCTTCCCAATCATAGACAAATAATTTATTATCGGAGACAAACATATTCCATGATGTAAAATCTCCGTGAGCAAAGCCAAAATCTGTTATTTTATCTTGATCTAATTGTGATTGGAGTAGATAAAGCTTTGCGTGTAAACCCTTTGGCATTTTGGGATCGTGTTCTAATTGTCGGAGCATAGCCGTTGAATTGACATAGGATTCACTTTCACTTAATGTTGCCTTTTGGACCGATATATTGAATAATTCTGTGGTAGCTTCTACATGTAAAGTGGTTAAAGAAGGAGATCTTTCTAGATTTTTATCAAAAGCAGTTTGACTATATTCAA
The DNA here is from genome assembly GCA_035326365.1 of Saprospiraceae bacterium. GTDB lineage: Bacteria > Bacteroidota > Bacteroidia > Chitinophagales > Saprospiraceae > OLB9. Next base: position 17,904 of record DAOLFJ010000025.1, read on the forward strand.
AGTCACCATTTTCTATTATTTTTGGGTGCTTCATTGTTGAAAATGTTTGCTTTTGTAGCCAATTAAGCGTAGATTTTTCACGATCTAAGCTAACTTTAGCATTTTTACCTAGGGGTAATTTAACAAAAGTTTCATTGGCATAAATCACCAATTTCTGTTGTGTCCCTATGGTACCAGTAAAGATTGCCCAGTTTTCGCCTAAAATGTCTGGAACATTGACTTTACATTTGCTAAAAAACCATGACTGTAAACGAAGTGAGAATATTAATTTGATCAAAACAACATAAATGGCGGCTTTAGTTGGGCTTTCATTGTAGAATCTTAGGAATTCTGGTTTTTTTAGTTCTACTGGCCAAATCCAACGAATAGTCCCGTCCGGATTTTTGACTGCATATACTTCTTTTGATTTGTGTTTATTGGAAGGGATCAGCTCCATAACTTTATAAATATCGCGCACCATATCATTATTTTGTAATGATGGTGCCAAAGTAGTGCCATGTTTATATATAATTGACAATCAATAAGATATAGTATAATCATTAGTCCAAACGTTCCCAATTGTGGAATAAAATTCCAATTATTGGAATTGGGGTGTTGGTTTAGATTTAAAACTATTCATTTTGAATATCTAAATTAATGTAGAATAAGTTTGACACGCTGAAGCTTCGAGCCGAGAATCCTACAAAAGTTATCTACTTTGGATAAGGACTTTGAAGAAATTGTCACGTCCTAAAATAGCTAGACAGTTCAATTAAATAGTCCTAACATAATTTATGCAACAACTTTAAGGTGAGTTTTACTTATCTTTATCAATACCAAAAAGTCTATTCAGAAACGCAATGGGAAATCTTCCTGTTTCTTTGTATATCGAAGTCAAAAAATAGACTTCTAGAGAGACAAAACACAAGATAGAGAATACCGTAAGTATCGTTCGCAGCATTAAAAACGGGGCCATATATTCATCAAAAAACGGCTCAAACAATAATATCTGAATGATAGATATACTTACTACAAGCAGTAAGGCTGCAATACCTAAGGCTTTTATGGTGGTAGCAATATCATTGTTTTGTTTGCGTTTACATATACCGTACAAACCAATAGCTAGTGGATGTTTAGGTGCAATTTTTATGAGTTGCTTCAATATGACATTTGCTTTTTCAAACTGATTGGTATGGTAGTAGCAAGCTGCTTTTTTGAGCAATAAATCGTTAAATATATTTTCATTTCTGAACTCAAAAATATTTTCTTCGATGATGATTTCGATGATAGGATCTACTTTTTCTAAGAATCGCTCATATCGACCTACCTCAAACAAACAAATCAAATAATCCATGTCAATATCTATTTTTTCATCAAAATAGAGCGTAGATAATGCTTCAGGGTTTTCTTCGTAAAACCTTACCTTCTCTCTAAATGCAGTATCTCCCAACCGAAAATACTGTAGATATGTATGACGTGCATTTTGCATGTGGACAAAAGAAAAATTTGTACAAATTGTTCAAAAAAATAGTAAAAATGATTTCAATTACAAATTTATAGCAATCTGCTGAAATAATATACAGAACCTAAACAAAAACTATCCCATACAGGTAATTGTTGATCGAAATCAATAGGTTTAACAAAGATTTGTATCTTTGCGGACATTAAGAGCCAACGTTCAAAAACACATTAATGCTAATTTCAGACTAGTCGGTAAGATTTTCTATTCGACAATGACCTATATTATTTATAAAGATTTATACAAGTTTACCCAATATGTCTTCAAAACCATCGATACCTAAAGGCACGAGAGATTTTCTGCCATCACAAGTCATCAAACGAAAGTTTATCTTCAATACAATAGAAAACGTATTTAAGACTTACGGTTATTTACCAATAGAAACACCAACAATGGAAAACCTATCTACACTTACAGGAAAGTATGGCGAAGAAGGTGATCGTTTGCTATTCAAAGTGTTAAATAATGGAGATTTTTTGGCTGGTGCCGACAAAACGGCATTGGAAAACTTAGATTCCAATAAGGTGATTTCTTCTATCTCAAAACGTGGATTGAGATATGATCTTACCGTACCTTTTGCGAGATTTGTGGTCATGAACCAGAATGAAATAAATCTACCATTTAAACGATATCAGATACAACAAGTATGGCGTGCAGATCGTCCACAACGTGGTAGATATCAGGAGTTTTATCAGTGTGATGTAGATGTAGTGGGTTCAGAATCATTAATGTATGAAGCCGAACTTGTCAATATTTATGCAGATGTCTTCCGTAAATTGGGTATAAAAGTTCGTATTTTGATCAATAACAGAAAGATACTCTTTGGACTAGCAGAAGCAGCAGGTATTACAGACAAATTTATGGAAATGACCATCGCCATTGACAAACTAGACAAAATAGGTAAAGATGGAGTGATCAAAGAAATGGCTGATCGTGGTATATCCGAAGACCAAGCTTCAAAAGTCCTATCGCTGCTCGATATAGACAATGTAATGGACCTAAAAAGCGCTTTTTCAGGATTAGAAGAAGGGACCAAAGGTATTGAAGAAATTCAAACGGTGTTAGATTATCTTGACGGAAGTGTACCCGAACTTACATTTGACATAAGTCTTGCTCGTGGTCTGAATTATTATACAGGTTGTATCTTTGAAGTGAAAGTAGATACATCTGCTTCAGGTCATCCGGGATTCGTTATGGGAAGTATCGGTGGTGGCGGTAGATACGACAATCTTACAGGTGTTTTTGGGCTGAATGGCGTATCTGGTGTAGGTGTTTCTTTCGGTGCAGAGCGGATATATGACGTCATGGAAGAGCTAACCCTTTTTCCAGAAGATGTGCAGAAAGATATCGAAGTATTATTTGTAGCATTAGATGATGAGAGCCATAGATATGCATTCAAGCAGGTAGCGATATTGAGACAAGCCGGCATTCCATGCGATCTTTATCCCGAACCTGCTAAGATGAAAAAACAAATGTCATATGCCAATGCACGTAAAGTACCATTTGTAGCCATCATCGGTGAGACCGAAAGAGAAGCAGGCAAAGTGAGTCTTAAAAACATGGTTACGGGTGAGCAAAGTGATGTAGAAGTGTCGAGTTTTATAGATTCTGATGGTAAACCAAACAAAAATATTTTTAAATTCATAATTTGAAAGTGTACTTTGTGCAAAAGCTAAAACTATTTTTGATTATTTGGTACATGGTTTTTATGTTCGTATCACAACACCATTTTTTAAAAAATACGCTTATCTTTGTAAAATAATTTATAATAATTGATGTATTATGAGCACTTTACCATTGAGTAATGATCAAGTTTTGGACAACCTTATATTGGAAATGAAAAAATTGTCTCCAGAAGCAAAGTTAAAACTTAGTGAAGCAATTTGGTCAGAAGATATGGTCATTCCACAGTCTCATCAAGATATCGTTGAAAAAAGGATGGAACAATCAAAACTAAATCCTGAGAGGATGAAAGAATGGGATAAGATTAAAGATAATTTTAAATTCAATGAGTAAATGTATTTTACTACAATAATTGAAGAAGACGCCATTGAAGATATTCAGGAAATTATCAATTGGTATGAAAAGAAGCAAAAAGGTTTAGGTAAAAGATTTTTTTCTGCCATGTCGGCACAAATAGAAACATTAAAAATAAAACCAGAAAAATTTCAAATAAGATACCTTGATGTCAGGTGTTTGGTATTAGTAAAATGGCCATTTCTTATTCATTATAACATTAACAAAGATCTAGGTTTAGTGAATATTTTTGCTGTTCTCCATACAAGTAAAAATCCAAAAATTTGGAAAAATCGAAGATTAAAATAAAATCAATCAATGCAAAATAATTCTTTAGCACAAATACAAACGGCATTAAAAAACGGATCTACAAGTTGCGAAAACATCATTCGGCATTACCTAGGCAATATCAAATCTACCGAACATCTTAATGCATATGTAGAAGTATATGCTGAAGAAGCATTGGAAAAAGCAAGGTCTCTCGACATCCGAATAAAAGAAAATCCCAACGCCTTGGGCAAGCTTTTTGGTTGTGTGGTATCTATCAAAGATCTCATCGTGTACAAAAATCATAAAGTAAGTGCAGGCTCGAGAATCTTGGATGGATTTGAAAGTCAGTTTAGCGCTACAGCCGTAGAATTACTGTTAAAAGAAGATGCCATTATCATCGGAAGGACAAACTGTGATGAATTCGGTATGGGTTCTGCCAATACAAATTCATATTTTGGTCCAGTCAAAAATGCTTCTGATACAACTAGGATATCTGGCGGCTCGAGTGGTGGCGCAGCAGTATCAGTTCAGGCGGATACTTGTCTTGTAGCGCTTGGTACAGATACAGGCGGATCAGTGAGGCAGCCTGCAAGTATGTGTGGCGTAATGGGTTATAAACCATCGTACGGTATGGTTTCTAGACATGGCTTGGTGGCCTATGCTTCATCTTTTGATCAATTGGGATTGCTGGCGCACCATGCTTCTGACCTTGATATTGTGATGTCTGTAGTATCAGAAACGGACGAATATGATGCGACAATGTTCCAAAAAGATATATATAGTAGTCAAAATGAACTTAAAAAAGAATTAAAAGACTATAAATTAGCTTATCTAGGAGAGGCCATTGACAGTGATGCGCTTGATGTTGATATCAAAAAATCCATAACATCCTACTTAGAATCGCTTAAGACATCAGGCGCTCAGGTATCTAAAGTAAGTTTTCCATTATTAGAATATTTGGTTCCTACGTACTACATCTTGACAACAGCTGAAGCATCTTCCAATCTAAGCAGATATGACGGTGTGAGATATGGACATAGAAGTGCTGAAGCCAACTCTCTCGAAGAAATGTACGTAAATTCTAGATCAGAAGGATTTGGAGATGAAGTGAAAAAACGAATTATGCTGGGTAGTTTTGTATTGAGTGAAGCTTACTATGATGCTTATTTTACCAAAGCACAGCAAATAAGAACAATGATAAAACAACAGATACAAGACATTTTTAGCCAATATGATTTTATCATTTTGCCTACAGCTCCTAGTGTGGCATGGCCAATAGATCAGAAACCAACGGATCCTTTAGAGATTTATTTATCGGATATTTATACTGTTTTGGCCAATCTTGCAGGTATTCCTGCGATCTCTATTCCGAGTGGAAAAAATAGTGAAGGATTGTCATTTGGTGTTCAACTCATGGCAAATGTGAAAGAAGATAAAAAGTTAATTCAGTTTGTACAAAATTATAGTTTGGCATAGTTATTGATTTACAGTATATTACAAATAATGTTTTGTTAACAAGTATATTTATTTGACAAATTCATCTTTTTGTGCTATCTTTGCGTCCCAAAAATTATTTACACCCTGTCAATATTGCTTATTAAAAAGTAGTGTTGATATATTTATTTAAATAATTTTTTCTCCCAAGAAAATGCTGATTTTTACCATGAACACATTTAAAATGACAACAAGAATCCTTGTGTTGGTGTGTGTTTGGACTCTTTTGGTACCAGGTCTTATCATTGCAAAATCCCCCAGCAATGCTGAAATCATCAAAAGAATTCAAAATCTAAACACCAATATAGACGTAAGAGTCACTGAAGAAGTGACCGAACAAATAACCGCATTGGTCGAAGTGCGGAGAAAAGAAAGTGAGACCATCTTAGGAAGGACATCACTTTATTTTCCTATGATCGAAAATGCCATCAGAGAAAAAAATCTACCTGACGAACTAAAATACGTAGCTGTAATAGAGTCAGGACTGATACCGTATACAGAGTCGCACAAAGGCGCAGCAGGTATATGGCAATTTATGAAAGGTACTGCTGAACTCTATGGTTTGCGTATAGATAAGCACATAGACGAGAGAAAAGATCTCATGAAGTCTACAGACAAAGCATTGGATTATTTAAAGCTTTTATACGAAATTTACGGTAACTGGACATTGGCTCTAACTGCCTATAATTGCGGCTCTGGCAATCTAAATAAAGCCATTAAAAAAGCCAATGGCAGCACAAATTATTGGGAAATTCAAAAATATCTCCCTAAGGAAACCCAAAAGTACATCCCAAAATTTATTGCTGTTTCTTACTTGATGAATTATTATTATGCCCATGATTTGCAACCGATAGAACCATCAGATGACTTGAAGTATGCAGCATCAGTCAGGGTGTTTGATAAAGTAGATTTCAAAAAAATAGTAAAAGAATTTGAAATAGATATCGAACTTGTAAAAGTATTGAATCCGATGTATAGGAAGGGTTATATCCCAGCTAGCGAAAGTGGCGAATATTATCTTACCTTACCAAAACAAAAAATGATGGTTTACATGGATAAGTATGATTCCCAAGATTTTAAATTAGCAAATACATATAGCCAATTTCAACAAATGGGTAAGAATTCTAATTTCAACTTGACCACAGACAATCAAGCATTAGAAAAACTAGATGCATTACCAGTAAAATCGTATGCCATCAGAGACAATATGAAATCAAGGAAGGTAGTTCAACTCTTAGCTCAAGACCTTACAATCATCAACCAAACACCAGTCATGCATCAGTTGAGAAGAAAAGAATCATTGGCAGACCTTGCAGTTACTTATAATATTCCGCTAGGCGAATTACTAGCTATTAATAATATTGATGAGAAAAAAGGCGTAAACCCTGGTAGCTTTATTCAGGTTTCAAGACCTTGATTATTAGTTAAGGATAGATAAATGAAAATGGTTTGTATGACAAATGTTGTGCAGACCATTTTTTATTTGTGCTATAAGATCTAATGAAGCGTTAAATATTTTTCATTAAGAAGTATATTACCTTAAGATTCCCCAAAATTTTACCATTTTGTTGATTCTATTTCTAATTGTTCTTGTGACTTAAAGTTACCCGATAAATAATCTTCGTTGGATTTCATCGCTCTTTGTAAAAGTTCATTTTCAGAAAAAGGTTCAACTCTCCTTCTGTTGATTGCTATGTTTTTTTGTATTTCTTCTTCTATTTTATTTAAAACTTCTTCATCTTGGAGATGTATCAGATATTCAATTGCATTTAATTTTCTCGTTTGTATATTCATATTCAATTATTAATTTTACCTCCTTATTGATAAGTATATTTTATATAATGCAAGTTTTTGATTTTTTGTTCCAATTTATTAGTTAGCATTGCAGTTTTTGAAAAAGAATTAATTAATCTAAATTAGAACTTAAGCCCATTCCAAACGGTTTTTATTATAAAAATATCCATGCTTAGACGTTACTTAATGCTCTACTTTTCGATAGTAACCATATCATTTGCGATTGGTCAAATTAGTACTTCTGCCCAACATAAAACATTTCCTGATAAGTGGCTTGGCGTTTGGGAAGGAACGCTTCACATTTACAACCATCAAAACGTACTCCAATCTATCCCAATGACTTTAGAAAATCTACGGACAGACTCAACAGACATTTTTCAATGGGTCATTATTTATGGTGAAGATAAAATAAAAGGAAAAAGAGATTACATCTTAAAAACCAAAGACAAATCCAAAGGTCACTACGTCGTGGATGAAAAAAATGGGATATTACTTGATGCTTATGTGCTGGAAAATAAACTCATTAGCCATTTTGAAGTAATGGGCAATCAGCTAACATCTATCTACGAAAGACAAGAAGACAAGATGGTTTTTGAGATCATCGTAAATAAAAGCGTTCATTCTCAAGTCTCCGGAAATCTCAAGGCCGAAGGTCAAGACGACATTCCTGAAGTAAAATCATATCCAATCATCGGTTACCAAAAAGCGATATTGACTAGGAAGATATCCACAGACTAAACTCAATATTTCACTATTTTTTTGGTTAAAATCACGCCTTTATCATTTTTAAAGCGTAGAAAATAAATACCGCTAGACGTATTTTTTAAGACATCGGTTAAACTACCTTTTTTAAATTTTCCTTGATAAACTAAGCTGCCTTGAACATCATAAATAGTTACGTCAGCATCAATTAATTTTTCATTACTCGTGATCTCTACTTGATCAAAAAACGGATTCGGATATATTTGGAAATTATCTTTTGATGACTCTTGAGTCGATGATGTGCATGTGAGACCATTTATTTTTTCCCATAATTGGTTGTCAAAAGAACTAATAGCTCCTGCTATTTCTCCTCCAGCATTTCCTACCCTTACCACCACTAGATTTTGTGAAGGGACAACATAAATTTTCTGATCATTTTTGCCTAAAGCACAATACATGTCCGATGGCGCATTTGGTATCAAAAATCTATTAAATGGCACCTGAACACCTGGCAACATAAACGATTCCTGACCATTTAGCCACCATAACAGACCATAAGATTTATTTATCATTTGCGATGGTACTGACATTGCATCAACATAGGCTTGATCACTCAGAATTTGCTGTCCATTCCACGTCCCTTTATTTAGTGCTAATAGACCGAATCTAGCCATATTTCTTGGTTTACTATACAATACTCCATCTAACCACAAGCCGCCGATCCCAGTCTTTACAGTAAGCTGTGTATTCATAAAGTTTTGATAACTATTACCCCACGCTTCTGCCATGACATTATGTAGCAATCTGTATGGCGCATTATGGTAAGCCCATCTTTGGCCAGCATCCGCTTTATAAGTGAGACATTCAGGCAACATGCAATCCAAATCATCTCCGCTATCATCTAGTCCTGATGTCATGGTCAATTGGTGCCAGATTGTTATTTTATTTTCTTGTTCAAGAGTTAGGTTCGTCCATCCTTCTCCTAGATATTTGGAAGTCTTGTCATTTATATTTAAGAGTCCTTTCTCTTGCGCCATGCCTACCATAAATGATGTAATAGATTTACCTGCAGATGCCCAATACCACACACTATCCTTTGTAAAATTATCGAAGTATGTTTCTTTGACGATTTTTCCATCTTTTAGTATGATGAACCCTTTGGTGCCTTTCTCTATCAAAAAGTCATCGAGTGCTTTGTTGCCTGTTTCACACCAGTTTAAGGTAGCAGGATCGATGGTTTCCCATTCATTACCTACTATGGGTGGAAAATATAAGTTTTGCCCAAAAACGACAGTAGAAATAAAAAAAAGACCAACTGAAAAGAATAACGACTTCATAACGGAAAGATTTCATTCTAATAAAGAAATAAGGATATGTAGAAGTTCACAAAATAGTGACATTCTTATTACTAAATCTGTTAGACCATTTACTTAAGCAAAAGTTTATTTATGAAATACAAATATCATCAAAAAACATTTACATTCAAAAAACATTATATATATATTCTCTTTTTTATCTGAATATTAGTACATTTGATATAATTACTATAATTTTGTCCCTTATGACAGAATCATCATTTATAGGCCATAATATAGATATAGCAGCAACACTATTAAAAAAAGGTGAAGCAGTAGCTATACCCACAGAAACCGTATATGGACTAGCAGCAAATGCACTCGATACCAAGGCTGTAGCCAAAGTATTTCAAATAAAACAACGACCTACTTTCGACCCATTGATTATCCATTTATCTTCTTTTGACAAAGTGGAAAAATATGTCGAAGAAATACCAAATATCTTTAGGGAGTTGGCAGTTAAATTTACACCGGGGCCACTTACATTTTTGCTTCGTAAAAAAGAAATTGTTCCAGATATCGTTACTTCTGGATCTCCTTTTGTTGCTGTAAGAATACCTGCACATCCGGTGACCAAAGCTTTATTGGAAAAACTCGATTTTCCACTCGCAGCTCCTAGTGCAAATCCTTTTGGATACATCAGCCCTACCACTGCTCAGCACGTAGCAGATCAGTTGGGTAGCAAAATTTATTACATTCTTGATGGAGGACCATGTAATGTCGGGTTAGAAAGCACGATCATCGGCATGAACGCTGAAGGTGAAATAGAAGTGTTAAGGAAAGGTGGTTTGTCTATAGAAAGTATAGAATCCGTAGTTGGAAATGTAAAAATTCGTGACATCTCTACTTCCAATCCTGAAGCTCCAGGAATGCTCACTAGCCACTATGCTCCTAAAGTTCCATTAATATTGGGAGATGTACATAAGTTGTCCGCAACATCTCATCCGGAACGAACAGGAGTCATTACATTTAGAAATTTTGTACAACACATACCTTCCAAACACCAAGTTGTGCTGTCACCTTCTGGAAACTTTGCAGATGCTGCACACAATCTTTTTGCTGGTATGAGATATTTAGATGGCTGTGAAGTAGATGTAATTTATGCAGAACTATTGCCCGAAACAGATCTAGGTATTGCCATCAATGACAGACTAAGAAGAGCCGCCGCTATTTAAGTTTATTTGGCAAAATTGGGCAAAATAAACTATCTTCGTCCCACCTAACCAAATTTTTTTGTAATGAATATTTATCCATTCAAAGCTTCATATCCCAATACGGATTTGATAGCTTCTCCTGAGTCGTTTTTCGACACTGTGAGTGCTGAGTTTGTCAATTTCAGACATTCAGGTTTTTTTGCATCACATGTTAAAGAGGCGCTTTTTATCTATAGAATTCAAGGTTCCAAAACATTTACAGGTATCATAGCTAGTAATGATATTGAAGACATTGAAAATAAAAAGATTCTTGGTCATGAAAACACCCTAACGGATAAAGAACAATCCATGCTACAACTGATGTTGTCTAGAAAAGCCATGATCAAACCTGTGTTATTAGCTTATGAAAACAAAGTAGAAATAGATAGTTTTATTGAGAAATATGTAACAAATAATCAACCATTTTTTGATATCGAATTACCTTTAAATCAGGAGCAACATACCATTTGGGCAGTATCAAATCCAAGTGAAATAGAAAAACTCCAAGATCTATTCAAACAGCAAGTTCCTACTTCTTATATTGCAGATGGTCATCATCGTGCATCCATAACGGCAAAATTGGTTAGAAAAAATTATCTTCATGATGATAATATCGTGCATCCTGGACTTTTGTGCGTGTTTTTTCCTTTCAAAGAGTTAGAAATCCTTGATTACAATAGAGTCATTGACCTTTCTGGAAAAATGAGTAAATTGAACTTTATGGCAAAAATCTCTCACTTTGTAGATATTAAACCCATAAACAAACATGCTAAACCGCACAAAAAACACCAAATGACCATGATCCTTGATCAGGAATGGTTTTCATTGATATGGAAGAAAAAGTTACTAAAATCATCACGAAATAATGAAGTCTTACTTGATGTAGACCTGTTTAATAACCATATTCTTAAGGAAGTGGTTAACATCAAAGATATCAAAACTGCCACTGAGGTCATGTATGTAGAAGGTGTATCGGGTCTAGAAAAGATGGAAGAAAAACTAAGAAAAAGCAATGACTACGTAGGTTTTTGTCTATATCCCGTTTCCAAAGATGACATGATCAAAATAAGTGACGCAGGTGATGTATTGCCACCAAAAAGTACATGGTTTGAACCAAGAATAAAA
>DAOLFJ010000312.1:0-5323 GCA_035326365.1 Saprospiraceae bacterium
GCAGATGTGGTCATCCGAATGCCCGCAGGTGGTGGCGTCGCTGCAGGACCTTTCCATAGTCAAAGCAATGAAGCATGGTTTGCCCATACGCCGGGTCTTAAAGTGGTCTATCCTTCCAATCCATATGATGCCAAAGGTCTGTTACTTGCATCTTTTGAAGATCCTAATCCAGTAATGTATTTTGAACATAAAGGGTTGTATCGCTTGATATCTGAAGAGATTCCAGATGATTATTATACTGTCGAGATCGGTAAAGCGGCGACAGTATCAGAAGGAGATGATTGTACGATTATCACCTATGGTATGGGCGTACATTGGGCAAAAGAATTGGCTGCAAAAAATAATTACAGCATCGAGATCTTGGACTTAAGGACATTACTTCCTTTAGATTATGAAGCTATAAATAAAGCAGTCAAAAAAACTGGTCGAGTATGTGTCCTTCATGAAGATACGATGATCGGTGGATTAGCAGGGGAGATCGCAGCTTATATCTCAGAGCATCTTTTTGAATATCTTGACGCACCTGTGGTTAGAGTAGCTGGACTAGATACGCCTATACCATTTACAAAATCACTAGAAGATAATATTTTTATGCCGAAACAAAGGCTTAAGGAGAGAATGGAATGGTTGATGGGGTATTGATGGATTGAATAAAGTAGGTCTTTTTCCCTACCTGTACACTTCCTTCGCAAAATAAGTATACACACTTAAATTCATTGGCGCTGACGCTGTTGGGTTTTCTTTGATGCGGTAATAATCTTCGATGATGTCTGCTTGTTGCTCAAAGTTGAAGTCTAATAAACTGCCGCCTTTCAGCATTACTTGGTATAGGTTGGCAACACCGCCATAGTCGTATCCTTCTTTGCTTCTTTGTGCTTTGATAGCTCGTGCTATGTAGATGCTCCCGAATTGCTGAAATTGCCAAATATGCATCAATTCATGGATGAAAATGGCTTTGTCGATATTTTTTAAATAGTTGATTGTATTAAAACTTACGTAAGCAAGTGCTATTTTTTTGGTGCCAAATCTTGCTTTCGAATCTACTTTAACTAAGTCATATTGAATAGAATCGCCAAAAATAGACTTGGCTAAAGCCTTTTCTTGTACAGTGAGCGATCGAGTTTTTATTTTTAATAGCGAAAATACTATTTCATACACTTCAGGCATAGCCACTATATCCATGATATAAAATCCTGCATCGACAAACCATTCTAAGATACTTTTTGGAGGAAATTCATTGGCAATAGGACGATAGAACGGATAAATGACATGTCGCCATAATCTTTTGATCCTTATGGGCAATTCTTTGAAATAATAACATATTCTATTCATATCTTGTTATTCAAACCTCAATGCTTTGATAGGTGTGATTCTGGTCACAAGCATGGTAGGTAAAACAAGAAATATCAAGGTGACAACAAATGTTCCAATATTGAGCATTAAGACAGTAATAAAATTGATCTCAATAGGCGCGGTACTAAGGTAGTAATTAGCTTCATCTAGTTTAATAAATTGGAAATGTTTTTGTAAAAAGGCTATACCAAGTCCTAAGATATTACCCAAAATCAGTCCAAAAAAAACGATGTATCCAGCATTGTAGATAAATATTTTTCGCACACGCCAGTTATTCATACCCAAAGATTTTAGTACACCGATCATTTGAGTTCGCTCTAGAATAAGGATAAGAAGTACAGTGATCATATTTATTATAGCCACTAGTATCATCAATTGTAGAATGATCGTTTCGTTGATATCTTGAAGTCCCAACCATTCAAAAATACCCGGATATTTTGATTTAATGGATTCTGCATAGAATTCTTGGGGCAAGATTTCGTAATAAATATACTCAGAAAAAATGTCTAAATCATTTACATTTTCAAGGACTACCTCCATACCTTGTACTTGATTCGCATCCCAACTAAGGATGTCTTGTAATTTATGGATATCTACGATGCCAAATCTTTTATCATACTCTTCCAATCCCGTATTATAAATGCCACAAATTTGAAATCTTTTTTTGATCCTAGCATTATCTCTTATAAAACTCATGACCACTTTATCTCCTGTCTTTAAAAACATCTTATCTGCAATGTTTTTTGATATCAAAAGGTCTACTGACATAGAGTCTTTCTGGTAAGTAATTTGTTTGCCAGCCACAATATATTTATTCATGGATGCCCAATTATAATCCGCATCTACGCCTTTAAGCAAGACACCATGAAAATTGTCTTTTGTGCTCAACATAGCTGGTGAAATAATGAAAGGATAGACACCTTGCACACCACCAAGAGTTGTTTTTTGCTGTACTTTTCCCTCTAGTGTGTAACCCAAAACTTTCGCCTGATCTTCGTAGTCTATTTGCTTGATATCCCTTATTTGGTCATAATAGATGTCATTTTTTTCGATCGGTGACAATTCAAAGTTTCTGTTGATATTGCTATCAGTAATGTGAATATGTCCCCAGAATCCAAATATTTTTTCTGTGATTTCTTTTTTAAAGCCTGCAATGATCGATGTTGTGAGTATCATGACTGTGAGACTCACTGCAATAGCTGCGATAGCAATCCTAATGATTACCTTGGTAAATGACCCCGAATTGGAGAGTGCAATCCTTTTAGCTATAAAATGCTCAATATTCATCTGCCTAAATATGCCAGTGTCGGTATAAAACTTTACTTTTGTCCTTTCAAAAAATGCAAAGATAATGAATTTTATAGAAGAATTGAGATGGAGAGGAATGTTGCACGATTCTACACCAGGCGTAGAAGAGTTGCTCAATAGTAAAAAAATAGTTGGATATATAGGTTTTGACCCTACGGCACCAAGTATGACAATAGGGAATTTTGTACAGATCATGTTGTTAAAATTATTTCAATTGTCAGGTCATCAGCCGATCGTGTTGATGGGTGGAGCGACAGGCAGGATAGGGGATCCATCCTTTAAGGATAAAGAAAGGGACCTAAAGTCTTATGATGAACTGGATAGTAACCTAGCATTTCAGAAAGAACAGATCAAAAAATTCCTTGATTTTGATGGTCCTAATGCTGCGATTATTGTCAATAATCACGATTTTTATAAGGAAATGAACATCCTAGATTTTCTAAGGGATGTAGGTAAGACACTGACTGTCAGCTATATGATGTCAAAAGATTCTGTCAAAAATAGACTAGAGACAGGTCTATCCTTTACGGAATTTAGCTACCAATTGCTACAATCTTACGACTTTCAGTTATTGTTTGATAAGTACAATTGTGTGTTGCAAATGGGCGGCTCAGATCAGTGGGGAAATATCACGTCAGGTACAGAATTTATTAGAAGAAATATTGATGGCAAGGCTTATGCTGTCACTACACCTTTATTGACAAAAGCCGATGGAACGAAATTTGGCAAGTCAGAACAGGGCAATATTTGGTTAGATCCTAAGTTGACATCTGCATACAAATTTTATCAATTTTGGCTCAATGCGGATGATGCAGATTTACCTAAATATCTAAGATACTTCACGCTCAAGTCGAAGGAAGAAGTAGAAGCCTTGGAAGCAAAATATGCAGATGATCCACGTGGATTGAAGGCGATTTTGGCAGAAGAATTGACGAGAAGAGTACATTCTGACGAGGATTTTGAATCCGTATTGGCAGTTACGAATATTTTGTTTGGTAAAGATGCTAATGCAGAATCTTTAAAGAAGATGACAGTGGAGCAGTTAGATATGATTGCTCAAGAGATACCATGTGAAACGATAGGAGGAGGAAGTATTGTTCATGATTTTAACATTATTGATATTTTGACTGAGACAGGAATATTGACTTCTAAAACTGAAGCCCGCAATGCTATCAAAGGCAATGCTATTTCTGTCAATAAAGTAAAAATAAGTAGCCATGAGTTTCAAATAGCTGAGTCTGAATTCTTACATGGTAAGTATTTATTGATAGAAAATGGGAAAAAGAATAAGTTTATGATAAAATATGGAGCAGAATACCATCAATCACAGATTAATAAAAAACAAAAATAGATTTGTCTCTGTCAGATGTAATTTTTAATAGCAATGAACTAATCTAAATTTATTTTTGTTATCTTTTTTACAACACAAAATTTAATTCATGGAATCAAATCAAATCAAACTTTTGTCTGCCCTCGCGAAGAAACTCAAGTCTGAGGAAAAAAATAAAGCCAAAGCATTAACTTCTCTACAGTCGGCAAAGATATTAGATAAAAACGGAAGGTTTACTAAGCCTTATAAGAATCTAGAAAAGGTTGTGTTAAGCATAGATTGATGTATAGAGAACGTCCTAATTTAATGATAGGATTTCACGGATGTGATGAATCTGTAAGAGATGATTTGGTTAATAAGCCAGATAATGTCAAAAGTAGTCAAGAAGCATTTGATTGGTTAGGACATGGTTTTTATGTTTGGGAAAATAACTACACTAGAGCTCTTCAATGGGCTAAAGATAAAAACAAAAGAGGTGTATTAGACCATCCTTCAGTTGTTGGCGTCGTTTACCAGTTGAATAATTGTCTTGATTTTACTGATTCAGAATACATAAATTTATTAGGATCATATTTTGAACTAATGAAACAAGACTTTAAATTATCTGAAAGAGATTTACCAAAGAATAAAAACTTGCCTAATGACAAAAATCATGATTTAATCTTGAGAGAGTTGGATTGCGCTGTGATACAATACCTTCATCAAATGATTGATGAAGAAATAATTCAAAAAAATATAGAAAAAGGATTTTCTTTGTTAAAAAGATTTGATACAGTAAGGGGGATTTTTACGGAAGGCGGTCCGGCTTTTGAAGGCGCTGGTATCCAGTCTAAAAACCATATTCAAATATGTATAAGAAATTTTAACTGTATTAAAGGATTTTTTATTCCTAGAAAAGATGTTGCTTTTTGATTAATTTATAAAGTAGACATTTTATCATCAAAAAACGAAGTCAGAAAAGCCATACAAGGCAATGCCATTTCAGTTAATAAAAACAAAGTTTCTACCCATGAACACATGGTCTCTAAAGATGATTTGCTTCATCAAAAGTACATCATGATCGAGAATGGTAAGAAAAATAAGTATATGTTGGTGTTGAGTTGATTTTATATATTTTATGGAAATTCGATGGATCATTTAAAATGTTAAACAGATAACATTGAAAGATTTGTTTAAAATCAATAACTAAAGTTTCTGACTAAAGACATAACGGATAAATTGCAAATTTTGTACTTTATTTTTACGCTTGTAGATGACCTTTAATAGTGTAAATTGATTTTAACTTCTTTTTCTTTTGTTCACGCTAAAGTCGTGACAGGCTTTGACACAAAA
>DAOLFJ010000313.1:0-5323 GCA_035326365.1 Saprospiraceae bacterium
ACCATGCAGATTGTACATATTCTTAACCATTTTTTCTACACTATTTTTCCTGATCTAACAGGTAAAAGTAATGATGATTTGGTACGTGCCCTCGAAGTTTATTATAAATATGGGCCTTATAAACCAAAGGTAATTATTGATAATGAAAGGGTTATTATTGAGCTTGATAAGGATAAAGTGTTAGCTCAAGAGGCTGATTACCGCAAAGTGCTTAATCTTTGTGATCGTGGAAAATTTGATGAAGCAAAGCCAATACTTAAGCAACTTATTGATGATAATCCTACTGTTTCTGAATATCATAGGGTTTTGGGACAGATTGTTTCTGAGCAAGGCGATCAGGATGCTGCCATAGATCATTTGATAGATGCATTGAGATGGGATTCTCATAACGGATGGGCACTGCTTATGATGGGTAATATTTTTGCCAAGTATAAAAATGATATTGATACTGCCATTAAATATTGTGACCAGGCTATGGAATCCAATACTGCTGATCATATTAGTATTACCAATGCTGCATTTCTTGCCTTTAGTCAGAAAAGGTTATTTAAGGCTAGTGATTATATTGAAAAAGCACTTAGTATCAAAAAGGATTATCCTAATGCTTGGTCAGTGAAGGCCATGATTTGTGATGCTCGTGGAGATGATGACAATGCATTTGAATGTTATATTAATGCTATACAAAATAGCCATAATAAGGATCAGGTATGGAAAAGTGCCTTTGATCAGGCTGTGGTAGTGGCTAAAAGAATCATTGCCACTGACACAGGAGACAAAATTATTGAGCTTTACAGCAAAAAACTGGAATACTTAGGTGAAAAGAAGATACAAATAGAAGTTGCTTCAGATATTACTACTCCTGCTAAAATGGAATTTGGTGAAAATCATCATAAGCCTTTTCACCTAGTCAGATATAAGGACACCTATCCTGCTGTGGAACATCTGATTATGCACGAAATGGTACATCTTGAGTTTGTGTTGGATGCCCGAAAAGATGGGGTCAATCAGTTGTTTACTTCCCATGATGGTCATAAAAAGGATTTTATGAAGCTGATGGATAGTATGAAGAAACAACTTATGAAAATGCATTTTGACAGTAGTAAGATCGATAAATTTACTGGACAGATATTTGAAGGATTGAATACGCTCATGTATAATGTGCCGATTGATCTGTTTATTGAAGAATTTTTATATCGAGAATTTAAGGCGCTCAGGCCCTATCAGTTTATATCATTGCATCAGCTTACCTACGAGGGTATAAATGCTGTCACGGACAAAAGAATATTGGAATTGATCCCCAAGACAGTAATATCTAAAACCAAAATACTGAACATGGTGGGTGCTATGCAGTACCGAGATTTATATGGTATTGATCTCTTGAATAAATATGAAGCCAATAAGATAGAGCTCACCCAAGCTGAGACTTTTTATAACGAGTACCAAGAGTATAGAAAAGATAAAGGTCCTGGTGAAGAGTATGAACTCATTCAACATTGGGCAGAAGATCTTGAGATCAATAAATATTTTGAACTTGTTAATGAAGTGACTTACAGAAATGAAAATGACTTAGACAAAGTACTTCAATCTATAGAAGATGATCCATACGAACTGGATGGTGACGATACTGAGAAGGAGCTTCAGATGGAAAAGTTTTTGGAAAGCCAAGATACTACGGGTGTTCAAATGAATATCGTTATGTATATGGTTGGCGCCATAAGTTACCTAAAGGATTTATCGAAAGATAAGGTGAAGGAAATAGCACTTGAAATTGCTCAGGCTGGTATCCATGGTATTGATCCTGATAAAGATGGGTATAGATTGGCAAATGTATCCGGAAAGAAATTTGGCGGTAGTCAGCTGCTTGCATGGTGTTATGTTAGTTGGGCCATGGCTATGCCTGGCATGGTGGCTTCTTTACAACTGCCTTATGATATGGAGTATGAAATGGCTAAGGGTATGAGTAAAACTTCTTAATAATGATTAAACACTATACATGCATTTTAATGTTCTTTAGGAGGCCAATAACTCATCGATTCTTTTTTGAGTAACTAGATTTCCAGAAAGTTCAAAACTGAATGGATCTGTGGTCATTTCTATATAATAGACATTCGGAAACTGTTCATGATCCATAGTTGCCAATATAATTTCTTTTTTATCTTTTTCGGGCATGCGGCAGCCAAAATGAATTGCTTGATACATATCACCAGGGAATTTCACAGCTTTGTCTGATCCATATTTATATAAAAATCTAGCTTCTTCCTCATGTGCCCAATTTGCACTTTTAGTACAAAGGGAATCAATAAAATTTTTAATATTATCTGTAGATGGTACTAAGTTGGGAAAGGCAGCTGCATACTTAACATTAAATAAGCCAAAATTATTGGGGTTATATTCTTGTACTCTTTTTGCATCAAAACCTATACAAAACCCTTGATGATTATTTGCGTAATAAGCCCACATAGGGTTACTATCTGGCACAAAGCTCAGAGAAAGCACACCTATTCTATCTTGACTTTGGGTTTTATGTTTTTTAATTAGATCTTGTTTATCTTCTGGGGTCATTTCAGAAAATTCATTTAGCCGGCAAGTTCGAAAATCTGATAATTCCTGTTCAGATGTATCGGGATTAAGTCCTTTGAAAGCGAACGCTTGGATATCTGCATATTGGTCTGGTGTAAGTAGGTCCCATCTTAATGAAATAGCATCGTCCAAAGGATCATTAAAACTCCTTACATTGGTGAAAAAAATTTCCCTTTCAGTTAGTATTCTTTTGTGATAATCGTTGGACCAATCCCGATACTTGTATAACTGCTGAGGAATATTATCCAGTGATGTACTATCAATGTCTGTTCGCATTATAATTTATATTTAAATACTTTAAATTTTAAAAATATCTTTTGCTAAGTCGACTAATTTATTAGTTCTTGTTTCGATATCTTTTTGAGTCCAAAAGATGATATCTTTTATGTCATCGTTAATCGCTAATCCATTTTTAAATCCTATATATTTCTTATCGCTCATTTTATTTTGTTTCTCACTTAATGATATATTGCTTAATTGAGAATTGTATCCTGTGAGGGTTAAATTACCTAGTTTATGGACCCAATTTTTCTTAATATCTTGTGCCTTGCTGACATCTCCATCAGCCATCATTTTCACCCAATGGTCAGGTATGTTGTCTCCTTGGGGAAATATATGCTCAATTGTCCAGACAAATTTACCTTTGTCCCTAGTATAGAAGTCAGTAAATATTTCTTTTGTGTGTGAAAGTGCCATCTCAAGACTTGATAAAATATATCTTGTGGCACCAACATTATCATCATAAATGTCACCTTTAAGTTTTTCTTCAAACTTCTCATCTGATGCAGGTCGTCCATGTTGTTTCAAGATTTTTTTAACGGCTTCATAATCGTACATCTCTAATTGTGAGATATCTGTTATCATTTCCATAAAATAGTTGGTCAAATCTCTCGTGGGAGGTGTGTCGGTAATATTCCTTCTAATGAAATATTTACATAGTAAATCAATTAGGTATTGCTTATCTTCATCATTAAGTCTAAAACGAGTTGTTATGTATAAAAGTAGCATGTACCCATCTGCTCCGTTAACATTAGCTAAATTGCTTAAATATATTTTTAATGTTTTGGATTGCTCCGATTTTTCATAATTAATAAACTCTGAATATACATTTGCTGCTTCTTCTAATTTTGAAAAAATTGCATTAGGATCTCTAACAATCAATGTTTCAAAGATTTTGATTAAATTAGATCTTAAAGCTTTCGGAGATTTATCTACATAAATTTCAGGTTCAAGTTTAAATGCATTATAAAATTGTCTAAGAAATCGCTCCTGTAAGGTATAATCGTCAGAAAGATTGTTTATAATATTATTCCATCTATCAAAGTTATTATCTTGATTCGTATTTTTATCTACTTTTTCTAAATGGCCTAATAGTTTATTTTTTATAAGATCAATAGCGGATAATGGAACACCTCTATTATTTAATGTTTCAAATAATGTAAATGCATCTGAATGAGTCTTAACATCTATCTTAACTACTATTGCACTATTTAACTTATTCAGGAAATTTTGAGCTCGGTTCATATCAAATAAAGGTAATTTATTCTCATCAATTTCATTGAATCTATCCAAGAAGTAATTAAAAGCTCTGGATATTTGTCTAAGGCCTTGATATTTGACCTTAGAAGTGCTTTTTACTTCCGGAATTTGATCAGCAAAAATTCTTAAAAAGTCTTCATAATTATGATTTGAAGATGAAGGGCGAAGTCTCACAGTATTTTTTGTATTGATAATAATACGATTCTTAAGAGAGAATAACATAAGTTGCTGTTCCATATTGGTCAAATCCGTATACCGTTCCTTTAAATACTTGTAAATTGCTAAATATAATAAAACGATTGTTGTCATTCGTTGCTGACCATCCACAAGTTCTAAATCTGCTGGCTTATAACTATCCAATTCTGCATTTATACAAATAATTGAACCTAGAAAGTGGCCTCCTTCGCTTTCTTCTATGTCATCAAATAAAGCTTCCCAATTTTGCTTATTCCAAATATATTCTCTTTGATATTTGGGAATGTAATAGGTGATTTGATTGTCACCACTAAACAATTCTGAGAGTGTTTTATCGGCAGTATGTTGTATCATTTTGATTTAGATTTAATGTTAATTTTAATGTAATAAAGTGATTTGCTATTATTGTTAGATTTGATTGATAATTTATACCAGTATTTTCTGAATGATAATATTGATATGATCTTCTCTCTGATCTTGCTGAAATATCACGTGATTGTCGTTGAAATCTTTTATGGTAAGATGGTCTTTCCACTGGACTTCAAGCCATTTGGTATTGGAGATGACAAAAGAGTTTAGAATTAAGTTTTGGCCTTTTATCTGTGGTTGCACGGTATCAGCCAAATATTTATAAAACTGAATTTTTGCATCTGTGATACCTTTTGAGTTCCTTATTCCTTTAGGGTCTATGAATGTTAAATATTGTTTGTTGTCTTTTTTTATCCATAGTATGAAGTCAGGATAGAAATTATTGCCTTCAGCAAAAAATCCTAAACCTTTTCTACTTTGATTGCGCAGTAAAAATACTTTATCAAACTGATGGACCGTTGTTAAAGATTCTATCTGTGCTTCAAAATCTTTCATAAATAGATACTCGGCATCGTTTAATGCCACTGGAAATACTTTTAACTTATTTTCGTAACCTTTCCCTACGTACACCAATGGTTTGTATAAATGCATCAAATGGTCAAATGCTTCTACATGTTGGGCTATTTGAATGGTTTTAAAT
>DAOLFJ010000314.1:0-5322 GCA_035326365.1 Saprospiraceae bacterium
GCGGCATTACAAAATCTGTTTTTTTGTCGGTAAGTGTACCACCACATCCATCAATAAACACAGGGCTGTTTTGTGCGTTTGTTGCTGTTTGATTTAAGAACGCAGATTCACCGTTACATACCAAAGTACAAACTGAACCACTCACCGCAGATTTAACATTACCTACCCTACTATCGATATCTAAGCTATTGATAACAGTGACAGTTCCTGGTGGGATCATACTAACTGTCGATACTACTAGGAAATAGTTAATACCTACACTTAAACTACCAGAAAATGATCTTGTGCTCATAGTCAGTAAGTTAGTACAAGGAGCAGCAGGGTTAAAACTTCCTGAATAAAGATTGAAAAGGGCATTTGTTTGACCCAAATTAATATCCACAATTCCTGTAGCATCTACTGCAAACTGTACAACTGTATAATTTGAAGTAGCATAGCCACCTGCACCACCCGTACAAATAGAACCGAAAGGTCTTTCATAAGTTGGTGTACTTCCACTAACTAATGTATCAATTGAAGTTATTCTTTCTTCACAAGGACAAGTAGAAATCACTGGAGCTAATTTGTCTTCGATAGAAGCATTTCCCCAACAATTGTTTCCGCATCCTCTCAGACTGACTTTTACCTTTAAGGTAAGTCCGATGTGTGCACTGTTTATCGTAGGTCTCACTACAGGAAGACCATTAAAAGTCCCCACAACAGTAGCAGGCAAAGTCGTACCATTTGGTAATTTTGCTTCTACATCATAATATTCATCTGTATAAGCTGGTGCTTCTAAGATCATATCAGGATCGATAGTCATCGAACAATCATCATCTAGTGATATCTGAACATCATCATTACAAGCCATTATGGTGTTACAATTTACCTGAGCTTGTGCTGAATTTAAAGAAAGTATAAGAGTTAAGGCAATTGAGAATGCCACCGTGGTCGTCTTGAATAAACCTGAAAAAGTGTTTAACAGGTTTGAAATTTGTGTAAAATTGGGTCTTTTCATTGGATGAAAATTTAATATTTGATTAAATCGATAAGATTTCATTGTATATAAATCCGGAAGGTGTGCAGTCCCGAAAACTTCGTCTTTCTTCAAGACTGCACGCTTTATCCGATTTATTTTATGACTATCATTTTACGGGTTGCAGAATAATTTTCCGTGTCAAGCTGATAGTACAGTACGCCATTTAGATTTAAAGAAGATACTTCTAGGTTGATTGTATTATAACCTTTGGCATATTGACCTTTGGTTTGATATACTTGCTTTCCTGTAAGGTCATAAATCTTAAGTGTGACTTGCTCTGCTGTAGGCAAGTTAAATCCTATGATCGTGGAAGTATTGAAAGGGTTCGGTACGTTTTGGAACAATTCGAACTTATCAGTTTGTGATACATCTGCATTTCTGCTTTCTAATTTCACACCTTGTGTCAATACTTGATTGCCTTCATTGGTATATATTTCAGGACTTAGTTTTGCTCTGTGCAATGAGATGATGTTTTCATCCTTCACATCACTCAACAATCTGAATTGTAATGTCAATAATTGGTCGTTTAAGTTTACTGCTTCCATTGAACTCCAACTTAAATGTAACATACCTTCAGATAAATTATTGAAACCAATATGCTCATCTTTAAGGGCTAGTTTATTTGATTTCACATCTACTAATTCAGCTTTTGCGATATCAAATCCTAAGGTCATTTGAAGTCCTAATACTTGTTGTAAGTCGTTGGCCGAAATGCTTACTTCTACGATATCACCACTTTTGCCATTGACTGCATCAGCTTGTAATGTGATGTTACTTCTTGGCGTGACAACAGTAGACTTTGCATTTGCTTGTGCTGAACCATTGACATCGCCTATCTTGACTGCTACGAAATCTAGTCCTGCTACATCATGATCAAGATTTATCATACCTATTTTCTCATTGAAAGGGAAAGGTGACTTAGGATCAGCAAATAATTGAGCAACATCTACAAATCTCCAACTCTTATTATTGTTGAATTGCGGTTGTACACCTAAAATTACTTTTCTCAACTCTACAAGATCCGCTGCTGTTACTTTTTCTGAGCTATTGACATCCGCTGCTATAACTTTGTATGGTGAATCCAATGCTGCAATACCTAAGATATGTCTTTGGATTAATACAAGGTCAAGTGTCGAAATACCATTAGATGCATCATCTTGTTTGTCAGCTTGTATGCTATAATCTTCATACATTGGCAACTCACCGAATGAAAATTTACCAGTGGTTATCGTATTAGATGATTTTGGAAACTCAGCTTGGTCAGAATTAAGTTCAACTTTCACGTCGTGTACCATCTCACCACCGTCAGTATAAACATTACCTTGTACAGTTACTCTACCGTTTACATTTGTACCACAAGAGTTTCCATTGTCTTGAACAACCAATCTTACTGTACAGAAATCACTGTTATTTGCTGCATCAATCGTGTACACATCAAGTGTAAACTCTTTGAAAGCACCACCTTCTAAGTCAGCACATGTAAATGTTCTAGAGATATCATTTCTATTGGTAGCAGAGAATGAAGATACTAACTGATTGCCTGTAGAACAGTTATCTGTCGCACCAAGATCAAAATCTGAAGCCCAAATAGTTACTTCTTTTGAAGTCGGCATGATGACCGTTACTATCTCAGAAATACAGTAAGGCGTTGGTTTTTTATCATCCGCTACTGTAAAGATATTATTACATGTTCTAACATTATTACAAGCATCTCTTACAGACCATGTAATTTTGTGTGTACCATAAGGGAAGTTTCTGTCTATGCTACTACCATTTCCTGCTGCTACTTCTAAGCTACCATTATTACCTTCATCGATTGTATATGACCATTTAAGTAAGTCTACAGGTGTACAATCGTCAGTCGCAGTTGCTGTTACTTTTACATTAGCAGTACAAACACCAACTTGTGTAATCGTCAGATCAGAAGTAGAACATCCTTTTGTAATCGTAGGTAATACAGTGTTATTAATCATGATAACTTGAGTAGATGTCCAAGTTCCAATCAATGGGAACCCAGGTACAGTCTGACACCAATCGATTACTGTCCACTTTCTAAGTACTTTTGCACAAGCTTCTTCTGTAAAATTAAAGACAATATCTTCGTAATCAGCTGCTAATTGTGCACATGCTAAATTTCTCAAGTATCTTGGTCTTCTACTTGCAAGTGGTAGATTATCAGGATCTATATTATTAATACATGCATTGCTTAATGTTGTATTTGTAGGCCATTGAATATCATTCGCTGTAAACGGTGTGCTGTTTCTTACAGTAATTACTTGAACTTTTACCGTTTTATTTCCGTAAGTATCTGTCGCTGTGAATGTTCTTCTAATCTCACCAACTTTACATTCGTTTCGTAAATCCACACTTTCTACTAGAAGACTAGCTGTACAATTGTCTGTAACTGTAGCAGTCCCAAATCTTGTAAGTGTAGTGAAATCTTCTATACAATTTGCGGTAACATCAGCAGGTGCTGTCAATGTAGGGAAGATATTATCTTGAACCCTAGCTTCGACCATACAAGAATTAAACAAACCTACTTTATCCCATACGCCTAGTTCTACCATGATCACTTTGCCTATGTCATCACATGTAAATTTAACTTGGTTTTCACATGCAAGGGTATTCCATGCTACAGGGTTATCCATTCTTCTGACTTTCAAGCAAACTAATTCGCAATTATCGTGGCTGCCATCGTCAAAAGTGTACACACCCGCATTTGCCATACCTTCACTTCCGATAGCTATAATGGTATTTTTATCACAAACTGGCGTAGGTGGTTGGTTGTCGATTACATCTACTTCTGTAAAACAGTCTGTAAAGTTACCACATATGTCTGTCACTGTATACTTGATCCATGTACGTCCTGACGGCAAGTTCAAAATTCTAAAATTAGGATATGAACCAGTCACTTGTACATTGCCCGCTACCTTTACATATACACCATTTACTGGAGGCAATCCATTATTATCTGCTAATAAGAAGCTAACATCCCATGTCGTAGATGAACAATCGAATATAACTGTAGGAGGTATTACTGTCCAATCACCACCACAACCATGCTCTTTTGCATTGATCACTGCTGAAGTGCCTGGTCTTCCAGTCAAATCTGGTGGACAAGTGATTACAGGACTTGTTGTATCCATAATTGTAATCAATTGGTTCAATATTCTGATTTCGCTAGTACAGTGATCGATTACTGTCCATTTTCTTACAATTTTATATGAGTTAGGTCCACATATAGGAAGGATCGCATCCGTAAATGATACAGACGATTTCAAACAAAGTGTACCTATTGGATAACCAGTAGATTCAGGACTAGGATTACCTGCAAAATCTTGACCTACGGGTATTTTGATCCAGTTGCCACAAGCTTCTAATGATGCATATGGACCCGTAGCACTATCGTAGTTGCCTGGGAAAATCACATCATCAATATCAGCTCTATTTACACTGATCACTTGAGTACAAGAAGATGTATTATTCGAATTATCAGTAACAACCCAAGTTCTTGTAATGATAGAACTATAAGGTCCCACACATAAATCAGTAACCGAAACATCTGTAAATGTTAAGAATGCATCACTACATTTATCAAAGTTTCTAAGCAACCATCTATTAGGGTTATTTAAGATAGTTACTACTTCAGTACCTACTGGCATCACTGGGAATCCAGTAACCGCAAAATTATTAAGGTTTTCACAGTTGATTACAGTATCTGGAGGACAAACCAAGTCTGGGATAGATTTGTCTTCTATGAGCGCATATCCCCAACAAGAGTTACCGCTACATTCATGTACCACTGTGATACTAAGTGTTTTATTGATATATTTATATCCAAGTGTTCCGTTAGGTATGATCGTATCCCTTTGTAAATCTTTGATAATGATATCATAAGAAGCATCAGGATAATTTTGATCTTCTAGAAACTGGTCAGGTGTAAAGTACAACTCACAACTTGGATTCATAGATAAATTAACCAAATTATTACATGCTAATGGCACTGTCGCTTCGTTCACGATATCTATTCTTTCAATAGATGTGAATGGACAAAGATTATTACCTGCCACAAAATTTCCAGTTACTCTCAGGTAGTAAACACCTGTAGCATTTGGCCATGTTATTGTCTGGCTATTAACTGATCCTGCCGACATGATACCTGCAGGCATCGTTCCCGCTGCATCCAAAAACACACCCCATGAAACACCACTCACCTGGGCAGGAGTAGCACCTATAGTATATGTTTCTGTATCCCCGATACAATTGCCGAAGTCACCCCTAATTGCCGTTAATCGCGCTGGATC
>DAOLFJ010000315.1:0-5314 GCA_035326365.1 Saprospiraceae bacterium
GCAAGTACGCAAGCCAATAACAGAGATCCTAAACATGTAAAATTCATCAAAGATGCAGGAATAAAACGTGTGGTTCTAGCTAGAGAGCTCAATCTCGACCAGGTCAAAGAAATACATGAAGCGACGGATGCTGAATTAGAGTTTTTTGTATCAGGTGCACTTTGTGTTTCCTTCAGCGGCAATTGTTATATGAGTATTGCCAATGGTGAGCGTAGTGCCAATCGTGGATCTTGTGCCCAAAATTGCCGTCTGCCGTATGAACTGATAGATGGGACAGGTAAAACATTGATCCAAACAGCACATTTACTATCTATCAAAGATCTCGACCTGAGTGATCAGTTGCCCGCATTGATAGACGCTGGGATATGCTCATTCAAGATAGAAGGCCGACTCAAAGACATTGTTTATGTCAAAAACAATACTTCTTACCTGAGAAAAAGACTAGATGATTTCCTCGAAACCAATGCGGACAAGTACCAAAAAGCATCATCAGGGCGTACATTCTACAACTTCGAACCGAAGATGGACCGAAGTTTTAATCGTGGATATACCGACTATTTTGTCAATAAACGAAAGGAAAAAATCGGTAGTTGGGATACCCCAAAGTCACAAGGTCAATACATAGGTAAAGTACTAGAGATAAAAGCAAATGGATTTGTCATAGAAAATTATGAACAACTCAATAATGCAGATGGACTATATTTTATCAATGCCAATGGCGAAGCGGATGGTGCACAAATTAATATCATCGTCAATGATGTGGTCGTACTCAATTCGCCAAAATCGATCGAGATAGGAACGGTCATTTATAGAAATTCTGATGCTGAATTTATCAAAATGGTGGAGCAGGAGAAGAGTGCCATTCGCAAAATCGGTGTCAAACTTCAATTCTCTGAAACGGAAAATGGATTTTTACTACGTGCCACAGACGAAGATGGTCACCAAAGCGAAATGACGATGTTGAGTGAAAAAACACTCGCCAATAGTGCAGAATCTGTTATACCCAATATCAAAAAAAATCTAGCAAAGACAGGAAATACCGTATTCATCGTGGATGACATCGAAGTGACATTTACGGATAATTGGTTTTTGCCGATATCAAAAGTAAACGAAATCAGGCGAGAAGTGCTAGAGCAATTGGTAGAAATACGCATCGCAGAATACCATAGAGAAACGCACCAAATCGTCAAAACAGACCATCCCTACCCTGTCGATAAACTAGACTTCACATTTAATGTATCAAACCAACTAGCTAGGAATTTTTATAAACGTCATGGCGTCACTGAAATAGAAAAAGCCTTTGAACTACAATGGGATCCCGGAAAGTCAAGGGTAATGGTTACCAAGTATTGTGTCAAATACGAACTAGGTAAATGTGCTAGATTCCAACGTGCTACTATGGGTGAAAAAATAGCCGAGCCACTCACACTCAAACATGGAGAAGTCGAGTACAAACTCAAATTTAACTGTAAGCCGTGCGAGATGGAAATCTGGGAGAAGGATGCCGAACTGGAATACATCGACGAAGATGAACAAATGGGATATGTGAAGAAGTAGTGATCCTACAAAATGGCATGGCCAGACAATTCATCTACCAAAGATGTCATCACAAGATTTGCATCATAAATGGCACTGAAAACAAAAGGTTTGCCTTCATCTACATACTGATAGATATGCCAATCAGTTGGTGGTGTATCAAGATCTTTCAATTCGTCAGCATGAATCCAAAAGAGCTCACCTTCATCACAGTCAGGAGCCGGTTGCCATGGAATCTCTACACAATAAATGAAGCTTACCCAATTGTAATTTACGGGTGAAGTCTCCGTGAGTATGCCACAAAACTTTGGGTTCGAGATAGCAATCCCCGTTTCTTCCATTGTCTCACGAATGACGGCTTGGATAGGAGATTCATAAGGATCTATCTTACCACCTACGGGTACGAACTTGCCTTGGTTGGGCATTTTGGCACGTTTGAGCAAGAGATATTGGTCGCCACTTTTGATGATGCAAAATACGGCTACACGTTTGAGACCTTCAGGAGTCATGGATATTTGGTGATTTGGTGATTTGGCGAAAGAGTGATTGTTTATAGATTGATAAATGATATTTCGAAAAAATTGTTTTAAAAACCTGCTATCTATTGATTTATACAACAAAAACCAATACCTTTGTTAATATTATCTTTAGCACTAAATTTAACACTATTCTTATGATCACAGCAAACGAGCTAAAAACCAAAGGTATCAAAGCCATAGAGGAACAACTATTGCAAACATCTGAAGCAGCTATAACCGTACACGGAAAGGTAAAGTACGTAGCTATGACTGTAGAACAATTTGATAAAATGCGATTAGCAGAACTAGAAGTTGCTTACATGCTTTGTAAAAAAGATATCGAAGAAGGTAATTTTACGACTTCGTTAGAAGAACATTTTGCAGAGTTAGGTATAGAAGATTAATATGGCAGAAGTTATTTTAACTACAAGATTTAAAAGGAAAGCTGACAACTTTCTAAAAATACATCCTACATTAAGACCAAAATATAAAAAGACACTTTTGCTACTTCAAGCAAATCCATTTCATCCTTCCCTTAGACTTCACAAACTTAAAGGAAATTTATCCGACTTTTATTCCGTTTCTCTAAATATGCAATATAGAATTTTGCTTGACTTTATCATAAAAGATGATCAGATTATCCTTATCAACATAGGTGATCATGATGGGATGTATTAAATTTCAAGTTGAATACTAAAATATTTTTTCACTTTTTTTTGATTCTACAACTAACTAAATTTAACCAACATTTTTTTGTCACAAGGCTACTTTTATATTCTAAAAATGTAGTTCGATAGGGAAAACAGCAAAATAAAAACTGCTCCTTAAAAGTCATTTTGTTTAATATTGTGCTTATTTTAATTAAACAAAAGCAACTCTTTGGAAGGATAAGTCACATATAAGAGTATTAAATCAATCATTAAAATAATTCTTATGAAATCATTAAATGTATTGTTCTTACTTTTAGTATCTTCTTTTTTATTCACTTCTTGTGGAGATGATGAAGTAGTAGCACCAAAAACCGCTGTAGATGTAGTGGTAGAAAATTCAAATTTCACACTGTTAGAAGCGGCAGTATTGCATGCAGGATTAGCAGAAGCATTAGCAAGTCCTACAATAACAGTCTTTGCGCCTACTGATGATGCCTTCAGAGCAGCGGGTTTTGCCAATGCAGCGGATATCCAAGGAGCAGATAAAAATCTCATCGCATCTATCTTGACTTACCATGTGGTGGGAAGTTTGGTACCTGCATCAGCTATCGAAACCAAAGATAATGCAGAAGTTACAACCCTTAATACAGGCAAAGTATATGTGACCAAAAATGCTGGCGGCGTATCTGTAAATGGCGCTAAAGTGACTACTGCTGACGTAAAAGCTGAAAATGGAGCCATTATCCACATCATTGATGCTGTATTGATTCCAGAATCTCGAAATATTGTCGCACTAGCACAAGCTAATCCTAATCTTTCATTACTTGTTGCAGCAGTACTAAGAGCTAATCAAGGAACAACAAAAGTAGTAGATATTTTGAGTAGTGCAGGACCATTTACTGTGTTTGCACCTACAAATGATGCATTTATTGCAGCAGGATTTCCTACAGCAGCAGCTATTCAGGCTGCACCACCTGATGTATTGGCAAGTATTTTGACTTACCACGTAATTCCTGGCAGAGTTTATTCTACAAACTTAGTTACAGGAAATGTAGCTACAGCTAACGGTGCAAACCTTGCTATAAATGCAAGCAATGGAACATTAAAAGGTAATTCAAATACGGGAAATACTAGTATCATCGGTGTAAATATACCAGCGAGTAATGGTGTAGTACATGTGATAGATAGTGTTCTTTTACCATAATCATACTGTAAACATAGTCATAAAAGCTCGACCCTAAAGTGGGTTGGGCTTTTTTTGAACATACATAAAAATTACTTTTCTTCTGTAACTACATTTTTACGTCTTGTATTCACTTTTGACATTACCACCTTTTTATCCTTAATATTCACTTTTTCAACCTTCTTTTTTGCAAAATATTCTGATAATGATAAAGATTCTTCTTCTGTGAGCAAGCCCATACCACCAATAACATCTACATCTAATTCCTTATTTCTATTTTTCATTGTGCTATAATTTTGGATTAAAATATTTTTGAACGAGTTTGGTTGCAGCAATTTCTTCAATTACCATCAATCTCCCTCCGAAATGCTTAGCACCTAAAGTTTCGATATAATAAATGTATTAGATATTACTTTCTTACCTTTCATTATACAAAGATAATATAAAAAAGTGATTTTCAAAAACACTAAAGTGGGTTGGGCTTTTTTCTTTATATTTCATTCAAAAACTGTTTCACATCTTCCAAATCTGATGTTTTCAGAATAATATTGTTTTCCTTACTTAGGACAAAATATGTTGGCCAAGAGTGTACATTCAATGGATCGCTTTTTTCGAATTCTTCTAATTCAAAAAATATATTTTTCCACGTGATATTATTTTCATTCATTACCTTTTGGCACTTTTCATTGGAAACATCTGTACAAAGTCCATAAAAATCAACGAATTTAAGTGACCTATACAACTCTGCAATTTCGGGAAGTTTTTTCCTACAAGGTAAACACCATGATCCCCAAACATGTACAAACTTATATCCATTCTTTATTAATGACGTATCAATAAAGATAATTTCGTGTTTGTTTACTACCGATGGCCCCGAGATGGTAAAGAATGTATTTTCTGAATGATGATTCGTTAAGAGCAGTCTTTCATTGACAATATCAACAGAATCAATGCTATAGAAGCTATCCTTCACTTTGAACTTATCATTTTGATTAAGACTCAAAGTCATATTATCTGATAATTTAACTTTTATTTTCACTGATTTATTCTCCCATGGCAATGCGTCTTTAGTTTCGATTTCTATGGATTCATTTTGAATAAAGCCATTATACCTAAGCTTAGAAGCAAAACCAATCTTGAAATAATCTAAGTATTCTAACTTATTTGTTTGTGTATTTAGTTTTGAATAAACTTGAACTGCCACTTTTGCTTCACGTGGGTAAAGAAAAAAATTCGCTAGATGTTCATATTTAATGTCATAATAATAACATGTATCCATTGGGTAAATAATCTTTTCACCTTTAGGCCATTCAGGTTTAAATACTAAATCAGGTAATGTGATGATCTCATCATCAGAAAAATCTAGATTCATGTTGGAGTCAATGATCAGTATCTCTTTCCCGTCAAATTTCCCTCTTAAGCCTACT
>DAOLFJ010000026.1:0-28788 GCA_035326365.1 Saprospiraceae bacterium
TAATTCACTTTCCGTTTGCATATTGCTACGTAGATCCCCATAGTTACCAGCTACTAGTTTATTGATAAATTGGCCATCTTCAGATGTGAAAGTAGGGATGTCCGACTTGGATTTGTATTGATATTTGGGTTGTTTCATCTTGGATGCAGCCGGCGCATTGATCCATAATTGGACAATTTCCTGTGTGCCACTTATACTCGCCAAATCTTCTGATGGTCGCTCGCTATGTACAATGCCAGCTCCTGCAAACATCCATTGTACTTCTCCTTCTTTTGCGATCTGATTGTTGCCACGACTGTCTCTATGATGGACCTCACCACGAATGACAAAAGTCACAGGCGAAAAACCACGATGTGGATGTGGACCTATGCCTTGTTGTCGTGCAGGCGCATCTTCAGTAGTCGAAAATGTGCCATGATGCAATAGTAAAAAAGGGTCTAGCTGGTCTACTTTCTGTGTAGGTAGTGCTTGTTTTACTATAATGCCACCCATATTAATGTCTTCCGCGGGGAGAAGGTATTTAACAGATTTATACATGATCTATATTTGTTGTTGTGGAATTATTTTTCTATTCTATTCCAATAAGCACCATCAAAAAAGAAAAAATAATGTCGTGTGATATCATAAATTAATAATCCTTCGGCTGGATCTTTAATGGCTTCTGGTCTTAATATTGGTATCATAATACCACCAGTCATATCATCATCTTGGATGACAGCATTGGCTATTTTATTGGTATTACTTCCGACACTGATGCCTTCTGAGTAAGCAGCTGGAGAAGTCGACACTGGAAGCACAGCGGAAGTTTGAACTAAATTGACCCAATTACCACCATTAAAATATTGAATATTTTTACTATCACTATTGTATATCAGCAGTGATTCTGTCGGATAGTTTATATTTTTCAGACCTTCTTCATTTGAGTTGGTTAGTTTGACAAATCCGGGTTCAGTAACATGTACTATTCCAGAAACATCAATATTACTATTTTGACCCAACACAATGCCTATATTGGGCGAAGATGTACCATTTGGTATGTCAAAAATGGGACCTGACTTTAATAACTGCCAATTATTATTAGCAAATAGAATGATCTTTTTCAGATCACTGTGGTAAGCCATCATTCCTTCTGTTGGCGCCCCTACTGATTGTAATTCGGTCCCGTTTAGTTTTGGTAATATGAAGCCTTGGTTAGAACTACCTATCCATAAGGAGACGCTTTCACCACCTTCTAATGTCTGACCATTTTGAGTAGGAGTGACCATACTCACTTTAGCATTTCCTTGGGGATATGCATCTCTCATCAGAATAAATTGGCCAAAATTTGTAATTGGATTAGCATTGTTTGCTTTGACAGCGCCATAATTTCCAGCTGTAGATGTAAAATTATTATTAATGATAGAAGTGAAATTTAGGTCGTGTAGATTGGTCGCCCTTCTGAAAAGTTCAAATCCTACATTTGTACCTGCAACAGCCGTACTCACTGTTCCAGCTTTAGTTAACTCTAGATTTACCAATGGACTGAATGTTTTATTCGTACCATAGTTATTGATAATATAGTAACCATTTTCGTGGGTTCTTTTTGTACCTGGGTAAGTATCTGGCAAGTTTTCAATATGATTTACAGTGACGTTACCATTGGGTACAGTTCCTTGAAATTGTATCTTGACACCTGGATCAGCAAAGTCATATGTTCCAGGACTGGAAATGTTGATATTTTGAGACTTACCACCACCAAATGGACCATCACTCTCTAAAATTTGGATAGCTCCTACAATGGTCGCATCTTTGCCATGACCACTGACATCAGACACAGTATTATTGTTGACTTCATTATATTGATAATAAGCAATTAGACTTGCATCATGTTGGTCAAGGTATTTTGGATTCTCTTTTGTGAGATGCATCATGGTCCTGATTTCATTGGCTGTCAAACTTTTATTGTAAAAAGCAGCTTCATCGATATATCCTTTAAAATTTCGATACCAAGTGGCCCCTAAGAAACTTCCAATAGCGCCAGCAGAGATTAAGTTTCTAGCAGGCACTGTAAAATTATGTTTGCTACCCACACCATTTTTATAGATCGTTATACCATTTGGTTCTACGACCATAGCTAGATGGGTCCATTCATTTGGTTTTAAAAAGTGGCCACTATTCCACCACCATTGTCCATTGGGATAATGATAACCAATTTGTGTACTATCTGGATTTACATCACGGCAATTAAAGACAGCTCTACCACCTTCACTTAGATCATGCGAAAATATACCAGCATAGTCCACTTGCGTGCCTTCTCCTTTTACCCATGCCATAAAGGTATAGGTATTGGTATTCGTAAGTCCCATCGATGGTGTTTGTACAAATCTGCTTTGATCATTTGAATATTGAGCAAAAGTTGGTGTAGTCTGTGGACCACAGCCATTTATTGCAGAGACTGCCATAAAGTTTTCTCTTGTATACGTGGAAGAATTGCCATTGCCATCTGTAACCACTAATGTGACATCAAAGATACCAGGCTCAAGATATACCACTTTAGGATTCATGTCTTGTGAACTAGATGGTGTGCCACCTTCAAAACTCCATTGGAAAGTAACATTGGGTCCATAATAGGAACTGTAATCATAAAAATATGTAGTATCTAAATAACAAGCATTAGTTACTTTAGTATCTACAGAAAAATGTGCTTGCACTTCAGATTGGACAGGCAATGCGTGTTCAAAGGCACCTCGTGATGTTCCCATTCTGAGTTTACCACAATCTGGCACAGTGTAAATGGACGTGATGTAAGAAATCATAGGCAACCCTGATCCTAATGATAACCAATTTGGCATAGATAAATCTTTATACCATATCCCACCCTGACGTTTCATGGCTACATATACCATTCCATTGGTGCCACGTTGGTAAGTGATATGTTCTAAAGGTAAACTAGGAAGATTTCCGTTCGTAATATTGGTCCAAGTCGTACCACCATTGCTGGAGTAAACAACTTTGCAAGTGGTCTGGGAATTTCCATAAGCTAACCAGATTTTATTACCAGTTTCGTCTATTTCTATATCTGTGATGAGCGTTTGGCCATTTGTGACGGCAGTCGAAGGCGTGATGTTTACAAAATTGGTACCACCATTGATAGATTTGTGCACTCTAATTCTGTTTTCCAACACAAAAAGTTTATTATTGTCTTTGAGCGCCACTTCTACTTTTGTAATATTATTGGTAAAAGTGTATAAATCTACAGACGTTTTCATATTGTCTATTGACTTCTTTAGTACATTGTTTTTGGATGGATAAAAAGCAAAATAGGAGTCTGGATCTTGTGATAGGTATTTATATTGTGCATCAATAAGTGTATTAGAATTTCTTACATACGTGGTATCATTTGTTTTGACTGCCATAAACCTTGAGTAGACATCTCGACCATATGCATAATCAGTGTTACATTGATTGAGTTGGATTTCTCCAGAATCAGCCCCACCTATGGGCACCCATCCACGATCCACATCGGCATATCTAATTTCAGATGGACCATGATCATCACCACTTGCGACAACATCTCCTTTGAATGAAGAAGAAAATCCCCATAAGTCGATAGCGGATATCCACTTGCCAGCAGATTGGAAATTTAGAGAGCCATCTGTAGAAATATGTAGTCCGCCATCAGTACCGACCAGAACAGTATTCCCATGAATAGCAATTGATCTTACATCTGGATGTACATAATCTGTAATACCAGTATCATAACCTGGTTCGTTATAGTGATTCCAAGTGTTGCCACCATCCACGGATTTGTGTACAGCGCTCGCAGCATATCCACCCATGTACCATATTTTAGAGTCAGTCGGGGATACTTGTACATCGTCTACTAATCCCGAAACTGTTATACCTTGGATGGGGCTAAAACTTACCAAAACTCCATTAGTATCATATTTGTAAATACCATCGTCTGCTAAAGGCGTTTCTACATCAGTAAATAATGTTGCAAAATAAACGTGGTCCGGATCAGCTGGTGTGATCATCATTTTTAGAAATTTACTCTTACTCGTATTTACCAGTAAACTGAAACTCTGGCCTGCATTGGTGGATTTGTAAAGACATACTTGGTTGCTACTATTTAAGGCACCTAAAAAAACAATGTTTGGGTCTGTAGGGTGGAAATCCATACCTGCAAAGTTGTATCTCCTTTGGTAAACGGTGGCATCATTGTGTTGTCCTTGATTAAAATTTTGTGAAACCGAACTATTATCAAAGACCATTGTCCATGTAGATCCACCATTCGTCGACCTAAATATTCGTTTTCCATAAGATGCGAGGATAATGTTCTGATCATCGGGCTTTTGTGCTATAAAATAAGACCTTTCACCTGGCTTGTCATCTTGGTTTAATGAATCTGCTAGTGTCCATGACTCGCCAGCATTGGTAGAGATTAAAACACCTGCATGAGACCCTACAAGTATACGATTTGCATTCAATGGATGTACTTCTATGTCGCCGTAGTACATATCTCTATTGGCGTACTCGTTTGTACCATTTTTAAAAGGGCCGTCAGTCAATTTCCATGTAGATCCTCCATTCTGAGATGTCCATAGGCCTCCATAAGACTGACCAGAAATCATATTTTGGGGATTTAGCCTATTGATAAATACCCTGTCATTAAAACCACCATACATGTTGTACACACCTTCTCTATCACTAATATGGTATGGCCCTATCATACGCCATGTACCTACACTATCTGTCCATGTTGCATTCGGTGGATTATCATTGTTTCTATTGGATATTCGATTTTTTTGTTGGTTTCTGTAGTTACGAAGTCCTTGTTGTTGACTCTTTTGGATAATAAATTCATCTTCCTTTGTTATTAAAATAGGTAGAACATTACCATTTTTATCTTGTGATGAAGCAGACGTCATCAGCCATCTTCTGACACGATTTTTTTGTTGACTTTTCTCTAATGGATTTTTAGCAAAATATTCATTAAATGACTGCTCGACAAAGTTGTAATTTGGTTTTTCTTTTAATATCTCAAGAAACCAAGCTTGGTCTGAATGGTCTTTTCTAATAAATTTTGGCTTTTCTTGGCCAATAATAGTAGATGTTAATGCTAAAGTAAAAAAACTGAAAATAAATATACGTTTCAAAAAAGTCATACTGATTTAATTATTGGGCAAAAGTAAAATTTTTATATGTAAAATAAAATAATATGATGTATAAAAGTACCCTGTTTTCGGTTGGTCTAAAATTTCATTTGGTAAAGACTTATGGTCAATATAAGAAGGTCGAGTTATGAATCTATATAGGTTAGTCTAGGTTTTATTAAGAATATTTTCGAAAATAAATCACAATATACTAAACAAATTTTGCCGTTTTGGAATTAAGTTGCAGGTTAGGAAGTAACACAGGATAAAGATTCTGATGCTCAATGTCGATTAAATGTTTATTATTTTAAACATAGTATCTTCCTTCTTTGGGTATAAGAATAATATTTTACTACTTTTGTGCTGATTTTTATAAAAAAGATAATACATCATATAATATGTCTAGAATTTTGACTTTAAGGGATGCGCTCGGTGAAGCAATGTCCGAAGAAATGAGAAGAGACGAAAATGTCTTTTTGATGGGTGAAGAAGTCGCTGAGTATAATGGTGCTTACAAAGTAAGTAAAGGTATGCTCGATGAGTTCGGTCCTAAAAGAGTGATAGACACTCCGATAGCTGAGTTAGGTTTTGCAGGGATTGGGGTAGGTGCTGCCATGAATGGTCTTAGACCGATCGTAGAATTTATGACATGGAATTTTGCGGTATTGGCATTTGACCAGATAGTCAATAATGCTGCAAAAACATTATCACAGTCTGCAGGACAGTTTATGTGTCCTATAGTTTTCAGAGGACCATCTGGTTCAGCAGGGCAATTGGCTCAACAACACTCTCAGACTTTTGAAAGTTGGATGGCAAATATTCCAGGGATAAAAGTTATTTCTTGTATTGATCCAGCAGATGCAAAAGGTTTGCTAAAGTCTGCCATCAGAGACAATGATCCTGTGTGTATGATGGAGTCTGAGTCTTTTTATGGCCTTAAAGGAGAAGTTCCTGATGGTGACTATTTAGTTCCTATAGGAAAAGCAGCTATCAGAAGAGAAGGTACAGATGTGACTATCGTGTCTTATAACAAGATGATAGAAGTAGCTAAAGAAGCAGCAATAGAATTAGAAAAACAAGGTATTTCGGCTGAGGTCATAGATCTTAGAACGATTAGACCACTAGATCATAAAACGATAGTAGAATCTGTCAAGAAGACAAATAGACTTGTAGTAGTGGATGAAGCATGGCCATTTGCAGGTGTTTCGGCAGAAATCGCATACGAGATCCAAAAATACGCATTTGACTACCTAGATGCTCCGGTAACTAGAGTCAATTCAGCAGATACATCATTACCATACGCGCCAACGTTTTTGGATGAGTACTTACCTACACCAGCCAAAGTTATTAAAGCAGTGAAGGAAGTAATGTATATGAAAGCCTGATAAGCAGGTGATTGTATATAGTTTAAATGAGAGCGTCATTCATATTTGTTTAAAATGTGAATGACGCTTTTTAATTTTTATTAGTTTAAAACCTATCTAGGAACTACAAGTTTAGCATCTGAATCAGAAAGAAGATATTGAGCAAGGCATGCTGCAACTTCTGCTTCTTCTTCCAAACTATTTTTTATAGACTCAGGATTCCAATTCTTAGATACAAAGTTGGTATCGAATTTTCCAGATACAAAATCAGGATGTTTCATGACAAATGCTCCGAAATCAAGGGTAGATGCTATTCCTTTAATGTCGTATTGCTGGATGGCAGATAGCATTTTCTCTATGGCACCATTTCTAGTATCGGCATGGACTGTAAGCTTGGCCAACATTGGGTCATAATAAATAGGAATCGTGTCGCCTTCCACATACCCATTATCTACTCGTACACCGTCTCCTTTAGGCAAACGATAGGTCTCAAGGGTATTGATGCTTGGTGTAAAATTGTCAAAAGGGTCTTCAGCATAAATTCTCAATTCTATGGCATGTCCATTTATTTTTAGATCTTCTTGAGTGAAGGCAAGTTTTTCGCCCCGTGCAATTTTGATTTGTTGTTCTACAAGGTCAAGTCCTGAAATCATTTCTGACACCGGGTGCTCTACTTGAAGTCTTGTATTCATCTCAAGGAAATAAAAATTCAGTTTATCATCTACTAAGAACTCTACCGTGCCTGCACCTTCATATTGGCATGCTTTGGCTACTTTTACAGCAGCTTCGCCCATAGCTTTTCGGATTTCAGGAGTAAGAATGGCGCTAGGTGCTTCTTCTACTACTTTCTGATGTCTCCTTTGTATACTACATTCTCGCTCAAAAACATAGACGGTATTACCAAATGAATCAGCGAGTACTTGTATCTCAATATGCCGAGGAGAAGTCACAAATTTCTCGATAAATACGGCACCATTTCCAAATGAAGAAGTCGCTTCATTGATAGCAAGTTGCATTTGATCTGGCATCTCCGCGCTGCTTTGCACAAGCTTCATTCCTTTTCCACCACCACCAGCAGATGCTTTCACTAGTACGGGGTAACCTACTTTTTCGGCAATTTGGATAGCTTCTTTAACATCGGAAATGGCATAATCAGTACCAGGAACCATAGGGATTCCAAAGTTTTTGACAGCATCTTTGGCAGAAAGTTTGTCTCCCATGATGTCCATGCTATATGCTGATGGCCCGATAAGTTTTATATTGTTTTCCTGAAGTTTTAATGCAAATTTTGAATTTTCACTCAAGAAACCATATCCAGGATGAATGCCATCTACGCCATTTTTTAAGGCAATATCAATGATTTTATCTTGGACCAAATAGGATTCAGATGATGGCGATGGTCCTAGGTAAAAGGCTTCATCAGCAAGTTTGACATGTAAGGCATTTTTATCTGCTTCAGAATAAACGGCGACACTTTTGATACCCATTTTTTTTAATGATTGTATCACTCTACATGCGATTTCACCTCTATTTGCTACTAATACTTTGTTCATTGGTTATTTAAAATTGAAGATGCTAAGGTAATTATTTCATTAGATTTAAACTTTATTTTTGTTTTATTTTCTTTGTTTTTTACACTTTTGTCAACAATGTTTGATAATACTACTTATATTTGCACTTCGATGTCAGCTTCCCCTTTATTTACTTTTTCCTTTTTTAACCAAAACTCATAAAAGAAGTTGAAGTACATAATTCTACTCTTAATACTAATATTCACATTTGACCTATCTGCCCAATGTGGATTGGACAAGACTTATATAATCCATGATGAATTTAATGATCAAGCAGATACTACAAATGTTTCCATTTTGGTTTCTGGAGCTAACATCAATAATTTAGCCGACCCTAACCAAGGTGTTTGTGGTGTGAAACTAAAATTTAGACATAATTTTATGAAGGAGATGTTCATTGAACTAATCTCTCCTTCTGGACAGAAAGTCACGCTAACTGGTGGAAATATAAATGCATATTTTACAGGGCTGATAACTTGGGATGTTACTTTTGTTCCCAATGGTGCTACTGCCATACCCGATTCAGGTTTTGATGATATATGGGAAAATGACCAAAATTGGTTGAGTCTTAATAATTACACAGGTATTTATTATCCACATATGGGCCGTCTTGAAAATTTCAATACTGGACCTGTTAATGGAACTTGGACACTCAGATGTATTGATTTTGCAGATGGAGATGAAGGTATCCTATTGGACGCAAGTCTGATTTTTTGTGATGATGTAGGTGTTACTTGTGGTGAATGTATACTTGATCCAGGGATGATATTAAATCCTGATGTTGCTTATTGCCAAGGAGATGATAGATTGGAGATTGATATTGTCAAGACTTTTAGTGTACAACAGCCAATAGATTCAATTTATAATTATACCAATGTTATTTTTAACGATACGTCTCTAATTTCTTATACAGATGCGATAGATTTAAGGACTTTTTCAGCAGGTACTTATACGATTTGTGGTATTCAATATGCTGATAATCAATCTAACATCCTTCCTGTAGAAGGTGCCTTATTGAACAATATCCAGCTAAATACTTTGTTTTTTACAGCAGGAAATTGTGCAGCCGTCTCTGATAGTTGTATGGTGGTAGTCATTTCTAATCAAGCCGCTCCAGTAAATTTACAACAATACATTTGTGAAGGCTCATCGGTCACAATAGATGGAGTTACTTATGATCAAGAAGGAATTTATGACATTTCTATTGCAAATGGTGCATGTGATTCTTTGGTAAGATTAGATTTGAGAGTTATTAGCCTTGAAGCTTCCATCATGAGTACTTCTGACTCATTGAGTTGTTTGTCTAATTTGATAGCGCTAGAAGGATCGAATGAAGGAGATGTGGTCAGTAATTTGACATTCAATTGGTTCACTTTTGATGGTCAAATAGTAACCGATACTACAGATTTTATAGTTGATATCAGAACTGTAGGAACTTATTTCTTAGAAGTTAGCGGTACTTTGCAAGGTTTGACCTGTAGAGATACTGTATCAAAAACAATATTTCTAGACGATTCCAATCCAACTATAGATTTCCAAACAGATACTATAACATGCAAAAAACCTGAAGTAGATATTGTAGTCATCTCCAATAGGCCCATTGATTCTTTGAATTGGATTTCTGAAGATGGTCATTTATTCACATTGATACCAAATGGGATAAGCACGAGTTTTCCAGGGAAATATTTTGTAACAATAACATCAGATAATGGCTGTAAAGCAAGGGATTCGATTATAGTTTTTGAAGATAAGTTTTTTGAAAACCCTAGTTTTGTGGCGGATACATTGACCTGTAGAAACGATTCTGTCCAAGTTTTGTTAATGCATAATGAAAATAGGACTTACGATTACAGTTGGACAGATGTATTACCTAGCTACATATCCGAGAGAAATCCCTTTGTAAGTAATGCAGGCTCGATTTCTGTAAATATTATAGACAGACAGAATGGATGTGGTGGCACCTTTTCATTTGACATACAAGAAGATAAAATTGCGCCATTGATCACTTCTATTATGGTAGATACTATAAGCTGTGATTCTATTTTTGTTATACCATTAATTGCTGTCAATGAACCTGTAGAGAAATATGAGTGGTCTGGTTTACAGTCTATGCTGCCAAATCCGCGTATTTCTAATCCTGGAAGTTATACTGTCACCGTGACAGCTACTGATAATGGGTGTACTGCCGTAGAGACATTCGAAGTGCAAGCAGATACTTTGATTCCTTTAGTGACATTGATGGTAGACTCACTAACATGTTTAGTGGATACAGTGATTATTAAAGTTACTTCGGATATAGATTTGAAATCTGCCATTTGGACGGGTATTGATTTTTTAAGTACGGACATCGAGCCAATGGTGTACACCAAAGGTTTGTACAATATGACCTTCATTGGAAGCAATGGATGTATCGGACAAACTGAAATATTTGTTCCTAATGGAGAAGATATACCCCAAGTTATTTATAAAGTAGATTCTATCAGATGTGGAAGCGATACTTTAAAATTAGTACAGGAATCATCCAAAGGGAATTATACATACGAATGGGAAGGCCCTAATTTACTTGAAGATGATGTTTCTGAACCACGTGTCCTAGATGGAGGTATTTATAAAGTCACCATCACAAATCCGAACACAGGTTGTACAGATGAACAAGATATATTGGTGATAGATGATAGAATTTATACGACTCCGCAAGTGGTATCTGAGCCTTTAGACTGTCAAAAAGATAGTGTACAAATTCGATTATTGAATACAGACATTGTTTCCGTAGAATACAGGTTTGAAAATGGTTTTTATTCTAATGAACAATCGCCATTCGTCAATAAAACAGGTACATACTATTACACATTTATTAATCAGAAAAATTGTGTGACTTCAGATTCTGTAGTGATATATAGAAATGATACTTTACCATTGCTGAGTGTAGAGACGCCTGTCATAAAATGTGAAATGGATTCTGTCAGAGTGAGTGGTTTGTCTTCATTGGCAGGTACTTCATTTACTTGGCGTGGAGATGGGTATTTGGCCACGGGAAATAATGTTTTTGTGTATGAAGGTGGTAGTTATACTATGGTGGGTGTGGCACCCAATAGTTGCAGGGATTCCATCACTTTTACAATTGGTTATGACACTTTAGCCCCGGTTTTTAGCATTTTACTACCAGATACCATTACTTGT
The DNA here is from genome assembly GCA_035326365.1 of Saprospiraceae bacterium. Lineage (GTDB taxonomy): Bacteria > Bacteroidota > Bacteroidia > Chitinophagales > Saprospiraceae > OLB9. The sequence continues at coordinate 11,251 of DAOLFJ010000026.1, forward strand.
CAGCAAAACCAAATAACATTATCGACTAATTATAACCAACCACAAAGTAGTACTTTATGGTTTCCAAATGGTATCACAAATAGTTCATTGGACATTACAATGCCTGGTCAATACATTGCTTTAATTACTGCCGCTAATAACTGTACTGCACGAGATACTGTCAACGTGGTCGAACGAAAAGTTTTTCCAATGTTTGATGTCACATCGACGGTCATAAATTGTCGAGATTCGTTATCAACTATAGTCATTAATCCAATAAACGAATTTAAAACTGTCACTTGGCGAAATGGCAATAATCCACAAAGCATACCTCAAGATATATTGGAAATTGATGTTTCACAGCAAGGTACATATTTATTTGATGTTATTAATGATGATCAATGTGTGACAGAAGGAAGTATCGTTGTAACATCAGATCGAGCTGCTCCCATTATAGAGTCTATCATTAGCGATACCATCAATTGTTTTAATCCAACAGTAACGTTAGGTGCTACGGTGGATAGGAGTGTACTATCATACCAATGGCAAGGTGGCGGAATAGACACTATCATCACTAGTGATTTGACAGTGTCTGAGTCAGGTTCATATCAGCTTATTGTCACAGCAGACAATTACTGTACGACTGATACTATGATTAATGTAATTAAAAGTGATGATGTACCGGAATACACACTTTTTAGCGATACATTGACCTGTAGTAAAGGTAAAATAAATATTGGCGTCAATCCGATTTCAAGTATTATAAGTTATCACTGGGAAAGTACAGATTTTACAAGCGATGTAAGGACACCTATAGTTTTCAAACCAGGTGAGTACAAAGTGACTATAACAGGAAGTAATGGTTGTATTTCGGTAGCGGTGCTGGATATTATTCAAGATATTTCTTTACCTGTTTTTGAGATCCAAGATACAATATTATTGCCTTGTGATACGAGTTTTATTAGTTTGTCAGTAATGTCTGATGATAGTCTAAAAGCTTACAAATGGATTTATCCTTCTGGTACGACCAACAATAGCGCATCTCCACAGACAAATGAACAAGGAGATTATACCATACAAGTTACTGGTCAAAATGGGTGTGTAGCGATAGATCATTTTTATATAGACATTGATACTAGACCACCTGGATTTGATGTGCAGCTTGATACTATAAATTGTGAGAATCCAATTGCCACATTGGTCGCTTCATCATTGGAGACAGATGTTAGTTATGCATGGGAAAGTGAAACTGGAACCACTTACACTACACCTACTATAAATACATCTGAACCAGGGCGATACACTTTGATTGTCTCTAATGCCAATAAATGCAGAGATACTTTGATCCTGAATTTACCGATTGATACCATAAAACCTTCTATCATTGTAGAACTGATTGGTGATATTCAATGTCAAAATAGAAATGCTACAATTGATGCATCGTCTTCAGTACAAGGTGACGAGTTTATAGCTTTGTGGACTACAACAAATGGAAATATTGTAAATAGAGTGACAGATTATATCATTGAAATAATGGATGAAGGCACCTATTTCTTTGAGTTTTTGAATGTAAATAATGGATGCAAAACATTAAGAACTGAAGTCATTACGGAAAGTCCGCAACAATTTACTGAAATCATTGCTGATGTAAATCCGCCAAGTTGCGAAGGTATTTTTAATGGCAGTATAATTTTGTCATCACTAAATGGGACTCCGCAATATAATGTAGTTTTTAATGGTACCGATGTAGGTAGTACCCAATCGTTCTTCAACTTGCCAACAGGAATATATGACTTAGTGATCACGGACGCATATGGGTGTGTGGTAGAAGATACCATTGTTTTGTCGGAAGGTCCTGATTTACAGATTGGTATAGATCCTGAAGTCACTATTCAGTTTGGTGATTCTATACTTCTAGCTCCAGAATTTAATATTGACCCAACAGGATTAGCTTCATTAGTTTGGGAAAATAGAGATAGCGTACTTTGTATTGGATGTACGGAATTGAAGGTAAGTCCTTATATTAATACCATCTATACGATCACTTATGGCGTCGGAAGTTCATGTGAACAGACAGTAACAATATTGGTAAAAGTAAATAATGACTTAAATAATGCTATTCCTAATATATTCAGACCTACATCAAATGGTGGAAACAATATTTTCTACATTCCACAAGCACGTGGATTCAAACGTATAAACCAAGTTGCTATTTATGATCGATGGGCAGAAAATGTCTTTAGATCTACTGAGATGATTGCAGGTGACCCTAGTATAGGTTGGGATGGTACATTTAATGGTAAAGAAGTAGTTCCTGGCGTCTATGTATTGATCATTGAATTTGAATTGTCTGATGGTCAAATATGGAATTATCGAGGTGACATTACAGTAATAAGATAATAACGAATATGTCAAATCAACATCTTGCGCACATTGCTTTAGTAGTAGATGATTATGATGAAGCTATAGATTTCTATGTAAATAAGTTGGGTTTTGAACTTGTAGAAGACATAATCTTGGATGATCAAAAAAGATGGGTTATTGTATCACCAAAGGGAAAGGGTAGTTGTAGTTTGCTACTTGCTAAGGCAGTTGGTGATGAACAAAAGAGTAGGGTAGGAAATCAAACAGGTGGAAGGGTATTTTTATTTTTATATACAGACGATTTTGAAGATGATTACCGAAGATTAATACATCACAACATAAAAATTATAAGACCTAGAAGACAAGAAGCTTACGGTGAAGTATTAGTTTTTGAAGATTTGTACGGAAATCTATGGGATTTGATTAAACCTATTTAATAGCTTTATTTTAATGTGATCGTTTATAATTGTTTTTTAATGTATTGTTATTCAGTATATTAGGTTTTCCTGTATTGGTAATGTATTTAAATAAGTTATATGAGAAAAATAAAAATATCAAAATAATACATATTATGTTTTTTTATAATATGTTTATGTCTTATGTTTGCATCGTCTAACGACAAAAGTTGAAGTTTTTTATTTTGAGATCCTAGTATTAAGGACTGTAATCCAAAAAACACAAGTATAAAGATCCCCAAAGAGGTCATCCCAACAACCGAAATTGAAGGTGCCTAGGATCCGTACCAGCTTGTGCTCAGAGTCATAAACACATAAAGATGTATAATGAGTGAGGTTTACAGTCCTTTTTATTTTCTCTAAACCTATAAAAACTTTCAACAAGAATCCAACTACGATTCTTAATTATTTCCATTTTCCATTTAGGATATTTTATAGATAATTAATATTGATTACTAGTATCTTTGTTGGTATCTTTACCATCTTAATATAGTAGGCATGAAGGATGAAGTTTATACAGGACTCAATGAAGAGCAAGTTCAAAATAACAGAAAAATTTTTGGTGCTAATAAATTGGCTGACGATGATAAAAACGAATTTTGGTCTACAATAAAAGAAATCATCCTTGAGCCTTTGTTTCTCATTCTAGTATTGACAGCTATCTTATATTTTGTATTAGGAGAATTTACGGAAGGATTGGTCATGATTTTTGCTTTATTATTCGTTTCAGGAATATCCTTATTTCAAGAAAATAAAAGTCGAAAAGCAGTTAATTCACTAAAAAAGCTAGCTGACCCAACGATCTATGTATTCCGATCTGGAAAAAAACAAATGTTGCCAGTCGAAGAATTAGTGGTAGAAGATATCTTTACAATTGAAGATGGAAATATAGTGCCTGCGGACGCTATTTTACTTCAGCAAAATGATTTTTCTGTTAACGAAAGTATCATGACTGGCGAATCACTACCTATTTTTAAGAATCTAGATGAAGGAACAAATCAACTGTTCAGTGGTACGCTTGTTGTTTCTGGTTCATGCACTGCCCGAGTCACAGCAGTAGGTAAAGCAAGTTTATTGGGCAAGATAGGAAATAGTATAGATAATATCGAGACTGAAAAAACACCACTTCAACTCCAAATTTCGAAGTTTATCAAAACTATGGTGATATTCGGCTCCTTAGCTTTTTTGGTGGTTTGGATATTAAATTATATCAAAGATGGCAATGTCTTAGAAAGTCTGTTAAAGGGTCTGACACTTGCAATGTCTGTGTTGCCAGAAGAAATTCCTGTCGCTTTTAGTACATTTATGGCTTTGGGAGCATACCATCTTTACAAAAAGAAAGTGATCGCTCGGAGTCCAATGACAGTAGAGACATTAGGTGCAGCAACGGTCATATGTACAGACAAAACAGGTACATTGACTGAAAACAAGATGCAGCTTGCCACCATTTATGATTATGCCAAAGATCAATTGCTTGACTACAATACAGAAATCAATTCTCCATCCGAAGTACTTGAGTATGCTATGTGGGCTTCTGAAATAGAACCCTTCGACGCTATGGAAAAATCAATTCATGATGTGTATGCTAAAGTCTATAAGGATGACAAAAGACCTTGTTTTAAAATGGTCAGAGAGTATCCTTTGTCAGGGAAACCACCTGTCATGACCCACGTGTATAGAGATAAAGACCATAATCAAATCGTAGCGGTCAAAGGAAGCGTCGAAGGTGTATTAGCTATGTCAGATTTGACTGCTCAACAAAAAAAACAAATTTTGCAAGTAACATCTGATCTAGCTACAAAGGGTTACCGAGTTCTCGGGGTAGGGAAGTCTGAAATGGAAATAGAGCATTTGCCTGATGTTCAGCAAGATATTTCTTTCCATTTCTTAGGTCTCGTAGCTTTCTATGATCCTCCTAAAAACAATATTATAAAGACTTTAGACGCGTTTAATAAGGCAGGCATTTCTATCAAAATGATTACTGGTGATCATGCGGGGACAGCAGTTGCGATCGCTAAGGAAGTTGGTATCGTAAAAGCTGACCTTGTTCTTACAGGTGAAGCAATCATGGACATGACAGACGATGAAATCAAAAGCAAGATAGGTGCTGTAAATGTTTACGCACGCATGTTTCCAGACGCAAAACTGAGGGTCATAAATGCATTAAAATCAAATGGCGAAGTAGTTGCCATGACAGGTGATGGTGTAAATGATGGTCCTGCATTAAAAGCTGCGCATATCGGGATTGCAATGGGAAATACAGGAAGTGATGTTGCAAAATCTGCTGCATCTTTGATATTGATGGATGATGATTTGTCACACATGGTAGAAGCTGTAGCTCTTGGTAGAAAAATCTATGAAAACTTAAAAAAAGCAATCAGGTACATTATTTCTATTCATATTCCAATCATTTTAGTAGTGACGTTGCCATTGATATTAGGTTGGGTTTACACGGATATATTTACCCCTATCCATGTTATATTTTTGGAATTGATCATGGGTCCTACTTGTTCTATTATATTTGAAAATGAGCCTATTGAAAAGAATTCTATGTCTAAATCTCCACGGAAAATGACAACGGACTTTTTCTCATTCAAAGAATTGTTTATCAGTATCATACAAGGATTGGTGATCACTAGTGCTTGTTTAGGGTTAGGATATTATTTTATGTCAGATGGAGGTGAGTTGCCTCTAGTGAGAACTATTATATTTACAACTTTAATATTGAGTAATGTCTTTTTAACATTGGTCAATAGATCATTTTTTTATTCTGTATTGACAACGATCAAATACAAAAACAATTTGATTCCTTTAGTTATAGTAGTTTCTTTGGCTGTTTTAAGTATGTCTATTTATTTTCCTCCAGTTCAGCGAATTTTTAGCTTGCAAGGTTTAAGTTTGTACAATTTAGGGTTGTGTCTTGCGACATCTTTCGTAGGTGTACTCTGGGTGGAAGGTTATAAGATTTGGGTTAGAGCTTCAAAAAAGTAAAGTATTATCAAGCTTGAGTTTAATCCGACAAGTCTTTAGTTTAAATGCAATAAAAAATATAGATTTTTATTGCAATTACAATCAAACGTTTCCCTAAAGGGTCAGGATAAAAACGGGTGATTTTTAATCAAGTTGTGTTTCCTGATTGGCCTAAAGTTACAAAAAATAAAAGCCATCGTCCAAAAAAGAATGAACAATGGCTTTAAACTCCATGATTTTCGACTCACATATGTTTTACATAGATTTAGACACGAAATCAAAAAACAGTTTTTTCATTTCGATGTATAATTCTCGTTGAGTTTCCATCTTTGTGCGTAGTCCTGTATGATCGTCAAACCTGACATGGTCTATTGCCACAGGATGTTCCATTGCAAATTGACTTAGCTCTTTTTCATGGGTTTTGATGTCTTTGAGTAAGTATGTAATTGCGTTACCATGAAGTATTAGTTGATTTTGGAAGTGCTCAAGTTTGGATAAGACATCTTTTGAAGTATATCTACTTACTATCTCTTCGAGTCTGTGTTCAAATGTTGCGATTTCGTCTTTCCAGAACATGAGCTCACTATTCCATTGTTTGTGCTCGAAATGTAAATCTGAAAGATAGATACTATTTTGCTTTGTCATCTTTTGAGTGTTTAATTGTAATGAATGATAAAGCAAAAGTATGGGACGGGTGTCTTTCTTAGTATGATGAGAATTATGGCTCAAAATGACATGAGTCAGGTGTGGAAGGGTATTTAAAATCCTTTCGCCATTACTAGTATATATTATTGAAAAAACAATTTTTAAATAATCTTGTGAAAGCATAATATATTAAGGTCCTTGGTAGTTATTCATAAAAAACACAAATGAGATTGAATGTTTGGTTAATGTTAATGTTTTTGATTTCTAATAATATTTTTGGACAAATATCGAAGAAGGTGGCAAAGATTATAAAGCCACTTGAATCTTATGAATATTTTCATACACTGGATGAAAATATTCAAAAGATTGAGACAAAGGTTCAGAAAAAGGCAACGTCTGATGAATTAGTTTTTTTAGCTACCAATGGCAAAAATCCTTATGTTAAAGCCATAGCAATTAAAGTTTTGATTAATCTTGAAGATAAAAGTCTTTTAAAAGTATTTGAGCAGAGTCTTCAATCAAAAGATACAATTATTGAGACCACAGGATGTCTTACTGATAAAATACCTATTGCTGCATACTTTTTTGAGTGTGTGTCTAGCAATTATGAGCAACAAGGAGAAGATAGAAATATTAAAATGAGATCTGATCTTGCCAATAAAATATTAGAATGCAAGCCTATAGATGTTAGCTTAGTGAGATATTTATATAATCAGATTCCACCTGATTCTAGATATTATCAAAAAATTAGAACCTTGGTTCAACAAACTCAAGATGAGGAAATATTATTTACTCTAGCAAAATATGAAAATAAAGCTGATATTGAACTGATAAAAAGTTTTGGAAATAAAGCATTTTGGGCTATAGGCAGATTTCGAGATGAGAGTTTTCTTCCCTTTTTAGATGAAAAATTGGATGATAGTAATTATCAAGATATTTCTTCCATTCTTACTAATTTTTGTCATGAAAAAGCTGTTGCAATATTAAAAAAAGGATTAAATATTATGACTCACGATTTAAATTTAAATGAGCACCAAAAAAACTCCTATCTTATAAATTTATATGATAGTGCTAATAGAAGCAATTGTAGTTTATATCAAACCTTTCTAGAAGATATTTGGATTAAACATAAGATTTTATCTTTTGAAATCTTAGAAAATTATAAGAAAAATCATTCCAAAGATGTAACAGCAGACTTTATTTTGTCTGGATTAAAATTGAATGGTGAACTTAGACTATTAAGTAAAGAAACGTCATCGAATAATAATGGTGAAGATGTGAAACTGACCGCCAAATTACTTAGAATATTGAAAAATCTATCAGTAGAAAAGTACATTTTGGCTCTTTCCGAAGTCATTCGTGATACAGATGATTTAGAGATTTATAATTTCGTTTTTGAACTTAATGACAATCCCAATTTGCTTAAATGTAAAGCTGATTTTATACAAAAAATGAAAACGAATGAAAGTGCTTATGGATTGTTGGTCATTATAAAAGGTGTGAAAATGCTCCAAGATAGACAACTATTTAATGATTGTTTTGAAATAATAAAAAGTAGAAGGGCAGAGTTCCTTAGATTCGAAGTTTGGGAAGAAAGCTTGCAAGATTTTATCAAAGAAAACAACTTGAAGTTGTAGGGCTGAAACCAATTTTAAAATACAGAAGACTAAATCTAACATTCATTTGTTATTACTGTCCAAACATAAATTTTCCTCCTACTCCGATATTGAAAATATGTAGCCTTCCTAGATCTTTAACTTGAACACCATAAATACCCATATCGATACCAATCTTATGTTTTGTACCATACAAAATTCCAAAATTTCCACCAAAATAATTAAAATCGCTTACTTCATCTATAAACTTGAATTGGTATACATATCGGGGTGTCAGATAAGCAGCAAATTTGTCAGATGTGTGATAACTGGTGTAGATTGGTATTTGGATATTTGGGATTGAAAAAGCATCTTGAGAAAGCCAAGGTTTTATTAAAATACCGATCTCCGCTCCCGTCGCAATTGCAAATCTTGAACTCCTATCCCCCAATAGGTTGTGTTTAAAACCCACACTGAGTCCCAAATTTGTTGAAAACTTTCCATACAAATCTGTTTTATTTCCAATGCCATATTTAATTGACGTTGCTATATTTGGGTATTCAAATATAGACATGGCTTCCATTTTTTTTGCATTTTCATAAAAATATATCGATGGCGCTTGATGTATATTAAGCGATGATGTTGCCTCGATTTTGCTTTTGCCTATTGTTTTTCCGTCTTCGTAGCTAATAAAAGATAAGCATCCGCTAAACGTTAATAAGAGAAGTGGTAAAAAAAGTTTTATTTTCATTTTTTTGATTATTTTAATTGTGTAATATTATACGACTAGCGTTTTGACTATTCAATCAACTAAACTTATAAAATATATTGAGGTGATAAATAATTAAGGGAACAAGATACTTTCCTTCATCTTGGTAATCATATGCATCGTCAGACAAAAAAAATATATCTTTAAACTCCGCTTGCCATTTAGCATCATGTGGAACATCTGGAAAACTGATTGTAGAAAAATTCAATCCCAAACCAAAAGCCAAATTGATATACATATGGTCACTCAATCTGAAAAACCTTCCTAATATTATACCGAGACTAAACATATTGTTGACTTCTGTATGGGTGATTTGTTGAAAATAAGCACCATCAAATCGACTAAATATGTTTTCTACTGTAGAATTTGTATAACGATATTGAAATAAAGGGGAGGCGTAAGCCCTGAATTTATTAGGGTTGAGACTGATTCTGAATCTAGGTTGAAGACGTATTCTGAATCCTTTGCAGTCTTCCCTTTTTTCTGCACGATAGATATAACCCAACTCTGTATTGAAATCCATATTTTCTTTAATTCCCTTCGCAAAATTAAATTGTACTGCTTGATAATTATTTAAAAAAGATGACACTGTAATTCCAACCTTGTCTTTTAAATAAAAATCACTTAGCTCATTTTGGCAAATAATACCTTGTGGAAATTGCAGCATGAAGGCTATAATGAGAAAAGGAAAAATATGACATTTCATAAAATTTAGTTTTTAAAATTAAGTATTGTTTCGATTTTATTTCCAACATTTAGGGTCGAAGACATCTTCAATAATCCAATTTCTTATATAACCTTTGGAAGGATCTACACATTCGAACGAACCAAAGAGTTTATAAGGACTAAGACTATTGACGTCTATATTATTGGAAGTGACTTTAGAGATAAGTTTTGGCACATTTTCGTCTGAAATGTCTATAGTGAAGACATCTTTCATCAGCTGGAAAGTAAGTTTATTTTCTGTGATTGTGAATTCTGTTATACCTGGAAAGTTCCAAAATATTGCACTTTGGTCATCATTAAAATTACTCGTGAGATGAACGCCCTTATATGGTGCTAGCAAGAGTACATAAGACTCGTATGTACCCATTCCGTAGGTTGGGAATTCTACTTTTTGATTATACAGAACATCACCTATGGTAAATTCATTAAAATATTCAGGTCTCCTAGTGCTTGTGTCTCTATTTTCACCAGGATTGGAACAGCTTACAGTTAATGAAATTACTAGTAACCAGATTAATTTTTTTGCATGCATAAGTTTTAGAATTTTAATGTTTTGTGATGGTAGAACTATTCTTTTGTTTGATAAAAAATATTTTGCTATACAAAGATAGGTAATTTTTAATAGAAAGCAGTTTTTTTCAATGTAAGCAAATATGAAGCATTATTTTTATTTTAAAACTAACCTAAAACTTATATCCCATCAAAAATAAAAACATAGTATTTCTGATTGGAAATTTCCCAAGTGAGCCACCTTGTGCATCTACCACACTATACTCCGCAATCTCCCTAATTCCATACTGATATCCAGCTTTCAGATAAAATTTGCTAAAATTACCACGCATGTATCCTGAAATACCAAAATCGTAACCTTGCTGAAAACCATCATCTTTTTGCCACTTAATCACTTCACCTACTTTGATTTGTAGTTCTGTCAGACTTACATGAAAATATGGTTGTATTTCAATTCCTAATTGAGGTATAAACAAATAACCAATCCCACCAGACAATGCCATTTGGGTAAACCTATAATCTAAGAAATCTGATTGTATATACAGCAATTGCCCATTTTCATCGATAGCTTGAACGAGTCCACCAGTGCTTATGGAAAATCTTTTGTTATAAATGTCAAAGTGAAAAGGACTGTAAACTTTTTCATTATAAATATAGTCAGCAGATAAACCTACACTAAATGACTGCCTGAATTGTGTTTCAGGATAAGGAATGGCTAAGAAATATTTTGCACCTTCATATTTGTCCGTCCAATGCATCTTTGATGCCGTAACTCCGATGTGAGCACCTAAATTCCATTTTTGGGCATGGGTGGTGTATGAAAAGAACAGTAATAAATTGATGATTAGTAAAACGTGAAAAGCTATTTTATTCATTATTATTTATATTTTATGCAAGGTAAACAATAATTAATTATCAATTTTAATAAATCAAGAACATTAAGAAAACTATTTTTTATGTTGTTCGTTATATATGTGAGTGAACATTCACACACGTCATATTTATGAACATCACTGATCGTCAATTAGAAATCATCCAAGCAGCAGGAAAGCTTCTCGCTAGTAAAGGGCTGTCCGGTCTTACAGTCAAGACACTCGCCGCTGAGATGGGATTTGTAGAGAGTGCACTGTACCGTCATTTCAAAAGTAAAGATGATATTCTTGTGCTTATGTTGGAATATTTGTATCAAAATATCCAAGAGAGGTTCGAACCTATCCTAGCGCAAGATGTGGACGCAAAGACTAAATTAGTACAGATTTTCGACTCTCAGTTCCGATATTTTAGAGACAATCCACATTTTGTCATTGTGGTATTGTCGGACGGACTCATAGATGAGAGTGAAGGTATGAGAAATCAAATCATTAAGATGTTTTTGTACAAAATTCAAATCATCAATGATCTCGTAAGTCAATGTATTTCTAATGGAAGGATTCAACCAGTACTACTTCAAGAAACTTTAATTCATTTCCTGATGGGTGGATTCAGACTGACGATGTTTAAGTGGAAAACACTCAAGTTTTCATTTGATTTGGTCAAAGAAGGCAATCAAATGATCGACGACTTTTTTACATTGGTAACTCAAAATGCTAAATAATATCATGGATAAATCTTATTTTTATAGATCCTTCTCCCTAGTTTTTTTTATGTTTTGCTTGGTATCCTTTGGATTGTCTCAGGATGTGAAAAACTATTCATCACTTGAAGAAGTATGGAAAGATGTCAAACAAAGCAATACATTATTTAGGAATGCAGCCATTCAATCAGAACTAGCTGACTTGGCTCGCAAAACAGCAATCGGCAACGTCATCAATCCACGGATGCCTGTTTCGTTTACAATGTTAGACAATACTCGATTGCAAAACAACTTCATACCCGCTGAGATATTTGGTGGTCCTGCAGGTACATTTAGAGAAGTTACTTTTGGGCAACAGTACAATGCGTTGCTTTCTTTTCAGCCACAGTTTGATATTTTTAACCTATCTGCGATCTCTCAAATAAAATCAGCTAAGATTAATCAAGAACTAACTGAAAGCCAAAATTTACTCAATGAAATGACGCTTTACGAAAGTGTAAATGCCACTTATTATAATATTGTATCGCTCAAAAATCAACAAAAAATACTAAATCAGAATATTGAAATTGCCACCCAAATCAAAGCCAAAGTCAATGAAAGATATCAAGAAGGTATCATCAGAAAACAAGATGTCAATGAAGCAGTAGTTAATCTCATCGCACTCCGTGATAAACTAGAACAACTAAACTACACGATCAGTCTCCAAGAAAACATCTTGTCATTATTCCTAGAAAACAAATACAAACCTGACGTAAACGAAGACTTAAACACTTATATTTTGGACAATGTGCCAATCCCAACTTCTAGCAATATTCAGTATAAAAATGCCACATTGCAATCCAAAATGGTGCTCCAAGACATCAAAGTACTCCAACATCAATATTATCCCACGCTGTCATTTACTTCATCGCTCAACTGGCAAAATCTAAGCAATGATTTCTTTTTTGCCAATAATTCCACAGGGATTCATTATAACTTTATAGGGCTGAAAATCGGTTGGGATTTGCCTACTGTTCAGCGTCTTTCGTCCATCAAAAACAAAAAATATCAACTCCAAACCCTAGCCAATAACGAACTGCATATCCAAAATGAAACAAAAAGTAAAGATCAACAATTGGCTTTAGAGTACGAAAAAGCACAAAAACAATGGACCAATTTTAAGTCCATTGCGGACCTTAAAGAAGATACTTATCAGAAAAATCTCAACCAATACAACGAAAATATCTTGCCACTCGACCGATTGTTGACATCTCAAAACGATATGCTCAATAGCCAATTAAATGTCGTCGTTGCCTTAGCCAATATAGCATTTGCAAAACATAAAATCATCATCCATAACCAATATTAATCAATTTATAAATAGTAAATTATGTCATCAAAATATATTTATTTATTGCTCAGTACATCATTTATAATTAGCTGCAAAAACAAAGAAATTGTCGAAATCAAACCAGTCGTACAAGATATCCAGGAATGGGTATTTGCACCTGGACAAATAGAATGGGATGATGCCTACAACCTTACTGCGCAGACTGACGGTATCTTATTGAATGCCAATTATGATATCGGCACTGTGGTAAAAAAGGGAAGTATTATTGCCACCATCGACAACCAATCCAATGTGATTAATACAAGTACAGCATCAGATCAACTCGTCATCGCCAATGAGAATCTGAGTGTCAACGCGCCTGCTTTGCAACAGCTTAAACAAAACATCTCGTTTGCGGAAGCTAAGTATCAACAAGACAAATTGCAGGCAGATCGATATGAAAGATTGCAAAAAACAGAAAGCATAGCCAAGGTTGAATACGAAAATGCAAAGTTGGCTGCTGAAAATGCATTGACAAATCTCAATGCACTCAGAAAACAATACGATCTACTATTGCAACAAGCCAAACAACAAAATATCGTCACCAAAGGACAACTAAAAAATAATCAAGTAGTCCAAAGCTACAATAAAATAACTGTCATCAACGATGGCACAATCATTAAAAAAATGAAAAGTACAGGCGATTATGTGCGGAAAGGTGACATCATTGCTACGGTGGCCAATCCCAATAAACTAGAGATCGCACTGACTATAGATGAAAGTAGCATTCATCGTGTCAAAATCGGGCAGGAAACTAAAATTCAACTCAACACCGATAAGTCCAAAACCTATACAGGCAAAGTCAATGAAATATTGACTGCTTTTGATAATGCCAGCCAATCTTTTGTATGTAAGGTGATTTTGACAGATACTTTAGCAGCAGCTTCCAATATTTATGGAACGCCATTAGAAGGAAATATTTTAGTCGGTGAAAAGAAAAATGCTTTGCTTATACCTAGAGAATACATGGGATATGGCAATAAAGTCATGCTTAAAGGACAAGACACAGCATTGACCATCAAAACGGGTATTGTATCCACTGACTATGTAGAAGTATTGGAAGGTCTCACAGCCAATGATGTCTTAGCACCTATAAAACCATAACCATGAATATCAATACAGATATCGCAAGTACCTATCTATTTACAAATAAAAAGCTCACCCTAGTTGCGGTCATGGGTGTATTGTTGGGTATGTCAATTTATATTTTTATGAACAGTCTGTTGGTAGGTTTCGATCGTACATCGAGTGATGCCATATTCAAAAGTACAGCACATATCCGAGTGTACAAAGATGATGTACTCAGCAAACCTTTGCACGAGTCAGAAAGTGGAAAGCCCATCATCATCAATCCAAAAGTAGTGCCTGCGAGCAATACCATTATCAATCCAAATGATGTCATCGCCTTGATCAAAAAAAATCAAGATGTCACCATTGTCACACCACAAGTATCTGCGACTATCTTTTACAATGTTGGCAAGACGCAAATAGCAGGTATGGCCATAGGCGTTGTGCCAAGAGAAGCGGATATGATGTTTAATATCAAATCTACGATAGTCGAAGGAGACTTTGACAAGATGCAGGGCAATACCAATGCCATAGCCGTAGGAAGTGGTGTAGCCGAAAAACTAAGTCTCAAGATCAATGACAACATCAATATCACATCATCCAAAGGTGTCAATCGAAATCTGAAAGTAGCCGCCATATTTAAGACCAACAATAGTGCCATCGACAAAACTAAATCATACATCAATCTATCGACCGCACAGCAACTGCTTCAGGAAAATAACACCTATGTCACTGATATCAATGTCAATATCAAAAATCCTGAAAAAGCAACAAAGATTGCACCAGTCTTAACGACATTAACGGGTTATAAATCCGAAGGATGGAAGGAAGCCAATGAATCCCTGATGGCAGCCTTTAGAATGCGAAAAATAGTCATCACTTTTGTATCATATACGATATTGATCGTAGCAGGATTTGGAATTTACAATATACTGAATATGACCGTAAGCCAAAAAATCAACGATATTGCCATCTTAAAAGCAATGGGATTTAAGGGTAATGATGTGATTCGTATCTTTTTGACACAAGCACTTTCTATCGGTGTTATGGGCGTTGTGAGTGGTATGGTGGTTGCGGCTATTTTGGTCACCTTATTGAAAAGAGTTTACATCGGAGGCGACATTGGATTTTTTCCAATTGATTATGAATTGTCAAAATTTGTCCAAGGTGCTATCGTGGGCATGGTCATCACATTTTTTGCAGGCTATCTCCCAGCTCGCAAAGCTGCGCAAGTAGATCCCGTTTCCATATTTAGAAAGTAAGTGAAAATACAAATTGATTGTAAATGAACAATATTATCAATAAGTTAGCAACCACACCAAGAATTTAGGTAGAATTTAAAAGCGGGTATGCCGTTCCGGTACGCGGAGCGATTTAGCGGAACTAGCCTTTTTTGTTTACTTTTTTTGGCAATGCAAAAAAGTAAAAGCCCGTCGCGGCTCGAGCGACAAAGCCAAATTATTATGCTAAAGTTAAATATTTAGGTTCAGAAAACTCGTAAAACCATTAAAAATCCGAATACTTTATGAATATCCTAGAGACAAAAAATATCAACAAATTCTTCCACGATCCAGTACAATTTCAAGTACTAAAAAATATATCCTTTGCAGTTAAGAAAGGAGAATTTCTAAGTATGATCGGCAAATCTGGAAGCGGAAAATCCACTTTGCTTTATATCCTATCGACCATGGATAGAGAATATGACGGAACCTTGATCATAGATGGTGAAACGCTTACTGGCAAGACAACCGACGAACTAGCAGAAATGCGCAACAACAAAATTGGCTTTGTCTTTCAGTTTCACTACTTATTGCCAGAGTTTTCGTGTCTCAAAAACATCATGATACCCGCGCTCAAACTCGGTAAACTTTCGACTCAAGAAATAGAATCGAAAGCTTACGAAAAACTCAAGCTATTGGGTCTAGAAGATCAAGCACTCAAGCCAGCTAGCAAACTGTCTGGTGGACAACAACAACGGGTAGCCATAGCGCGAGCACTGATCAATGATCCACTTTTAATCATGTGCGATGAGCCTACGGGCAATCTTGATAGTAAAAATACGGCTATCGTTTTTGATATATTTAAGGAGTTGACCAGTCAGCTAGGGCAGACGATCATTGCGGTCACACATGACGATGAATTTGCTCGAAATAGTGATCGGATCATAGAGATGAAGGATGGTGAAATCGTATGATTTGGTTTCAATTAATCTCCTTTCTTCTTTAGGATACTGAGTCTGTCTTTAATGATCTTAATTTTTGCTTTATCTACCAATCCAAAATATACAAGTGCAAAGAGTAACAACCACAATAATCCCTTGATAAAAAAGAACCAAAAGCCTAAAGCGCCAAATGTTTTTAGTAACTCCATGGTAAAGATATTAAATTTTCGTCTGATCTAATTCTTTGAAAATTCTGATTAGAAAATCAAAACCTACATTCACTTCATCTGCCCATTCATCTTTTTGAACTGCTCTAATGGTAGCAACAGCATCTCGTAAGTTGTCAAAGTCATACATCTTTCCCGTAGATGGTACATTCTTTTTTATCATTTGACCACCATATGCCAGAGCAAGGTAATTCAGATAAATATGTGGTAAAATCTCATCATAATTCTTATTTTTTAAATGATTTTGATATTCGACGGTGCTATTTAATATGTCTGATGGGCTATGACCTTCTTGCATAAGCTCATTAATATCATGCTGTACATTGGCTACTCTTTTAAGATTTTCATGTGGAATACCAATATTTTCTATAGTTTCGAATATAGCCAATTGCTGTTGAAGGTAATGTAGGTACTCGGTTTTTGACAATTGTCCTCTAAACATTCTGACATTAAACGGCATTGTTTCTGCCAACTTATGTTTTACACTAGTGGCATCTTTTAATGAGATTTGATGATTTTGCATGACTTATTTATTGTTTTATAAATTAATAATGCAAAGGTAATATTAATTATTTATATTAAGTCTAAATAAGATTAAATTATTTAGACTTATTCTAAGTTAGCTAAGTTGCTTTTATTTGTAGGTATCAAATTTTTCTAGATTAGTTGAATATTTGAGCATATCCTTTACCCTTTATAATGGATTTTTTAAGGAATTTTGATGGGTCTAAAGGAATGAAGAAGTGGAATTTTCATCATTTGATTACAAGTAATTACATTTCAGAATGATATACGATCTGAACGCTACCAAAAATATAAACCAAAAATCATTATGACAAAACGAGATTATGAACGATCCGAAACAATCAATTTATTCTACTATCAGCACTTTGCCAGAATTCATTTTACCTGTATGGTTTCCTACCATATAGTAATGTAATCCTTTAGTGTTAAGGTAAAAGGTAGTGTGTTTTTCTTGTAAAATAAACGAATTTACTTTTTGTCCATTCGAGTTGAAAATTGTACACAAAGAACCAATATAAGTTTCAGGGATTTGAATAAGGAATGTACCATTATTTGGGTTTGGAAAAATAGTAATGGGTTCAATAGCTACATCTTTTGAGCTT
>DAOLFJ010000316.1:0-5259 GCA_035326365.1 Saprospiraceae bacterium
GTAGTTTTTTAAGTTCAAACCTAAAAATCTAAATGTTTTGGTGGATGGATTTTGCAGATTTGCTCACAGATATCACAGATTTCGCACATTTTTTACAAAACTGTTACTGTTCCATATTTATGCACTACACCATCATCTGTATAAACGGATATGAGATAAACATATACGCCTGGCCCTACTTTTGATTGACTTGGTTGCCATGCTTGGGTTGGGTCGCCGCCTGTGATCTTTTGGGCGTTGTGGATGAGATTGCCCCATCGATCGTAGATGGACATGTCGTAGGTGATCCCTTCGGTTTTTAGGTAAAACAAGGCGTTTTGCGGGTCTGTCGACTGTAATGTGACGATGTTGGGCAAGACTAAGGTAGAAGTAGGTATCTCTGCATCGATGGTGAGTGTTTTGGTAACGGTGCAGCCGTATTCGTCTATGAAAGTGATGCTGTACACTCTGTCTCCTGTGATGAATACTGCAATACTATCTGCTGCCCAATTGATATCTGATGATGGGCTGAATGTGATGGTATCTATGCTACCGCCAGATGATTGGTAAGCGATGGAAATGATTTGGCCTATGATACCACTTATTTCTGAAGGCAAGGTCACATCTAAGTCGCTGATGTTGGTAAGTGTGATGCTGTCTTGTGTTTCGCATCCGTTTACATCGATGAGTGTGATGTTGTACTTATCAGCAGGAAGATTTTCTCTGCTTTGGGTGATGATACCATTGATCGATGTGGTAAAAGACAGATCTGGCAAGTTATTGATGATAGAGATGCTGCCATTATTTTGGCCACATGATGGATCGGTGGCTTGGATGTCGTATTGGATAGAAGGATAACTTTTAATCTCGAAAGGAATTATCCTGACGCATCCACGATCGTCTGTGGCTTGTAGGAAGTGATTGCCTGCACCAAACAGAGAAGTAAGCGACTGCTCGCCATTACTCCATATCAAACCGCTAAAGGATGATGCATCGATAATCGCTTGAGTCTTGAGATCTTTGCATACCACCGTATCTTGTAGTAAAAGACCTGCTATGGAGCTTTGATAAAATCTATACACCATCTGTATTACGGTGTCGCATCCTGTAGGACTATTTTTTAATAGGCTGATGGTATCGCCTATTTGGTAGGTTTTGTTATCAAGTGTAATGGGTATATTATCGCAAGTCGTGGTATCTCTGCTGATGCTAGGTGCTGCGATGGCTCTCAGGGTGAGAGTTACCAAAGTATCGCATCCACTAGTGGCTTGCAAACTGTCTATGATAATGTCGCCTGATTGGTATGTGTTGCCTTTGTATGTGTACAACTCGCCTTCACAGATGTCTATAGATGTGGCTTTGGGTATTTTTGCATATGACCTTGTGATGGTTATGGAGTCTGTGATAACACATCCAGCTACTGTGGTGATTGATACCATATATTGGCCAGGAGATGTGAGTACTCTATTGGCTTGGGTATTGCCATCGCTCCATAATACTTCATCTCCTGTTATAGTCGGGATGGTGATGGCGTGGCTTTCTGCTCTGCAGATGGAGATGTCGGGGCCTAGGTCTAGGGTGCGGAGAGGTGGTTTTATAACTGTCAGCGTAGATGTATCGTAGCCACAACCTGTTTGGGTGATATAGCTATACAATAAAGCAGTATCTACCGCTGAATTATAGATATCTGTCAACTCAAAAGATGGCTCCCAACTGCCTCCCGATTGACCACCAAGACTTGATGATATATTGTTTATGACTTGTGTAGTACAGTTTGTTATTGTTGTGTCTATACCAGCATAAGGTGGTATATCTATGTTGATTATTGTTGTAGCCCCTCTATTTTTTATGGCATTATATGCATCGAATAAGATATAACGCTGTCCCGGTGTTATAATAGCGCATATATGATTGTATCTTAGGGCTTTAAGGGCATTTATATATGCTTGGTCAGAGCGGTCATTTGTGAGGATTAAAGAATAGTATAATTGATCACTAAAAGGCGATGTTCTCGGAAGTAATACAGCATCAGGGATTGAACTTTCAAAAGATATAGATTCACATATAGTATCCGAGGCAAATTTTAACAATATACGCACACTATCAAGCTCAGCAGATGTATGGAGATAAACATCGCTGTCCACGATATGTGTGGATTTGTCATCTGCACAAAGGATAGCATCATTGCGAAAATCATAAGGAAATTCACCACTGCTATTGTCTCTATCTAGGTCGAATAGGAGATCGCACTCGGGGTCGGAGGCTAGGAATTCGAGTGAAGACGCCATACCATTGCCTTCGTCAACACAAATTTGTGTGAAAGACTCATCTGTAAAATCTAAAATACCAATTTCAGGACCATTGTTTAACTCTCGTGATATGTAAGTTTCAGCTTCATTACAATCATTTAAATTAGGCACGGTGATAAGTTTTGCATAATATGCATTATTAATGTCCGAAAACAAAACTTTACTTTTAGAAATGTCATTGAGATCAATTTCCATGATATAGGAGTTGGTACTAGTAGTGCCCGAAGCATATAGTATCCCATTCCTAAATGTAAAGTCAAATACTTCCATTCCGTTGGGTAAAATACCAAGATCAGTAAATATTTCGCTTATCGGATCGAATTTATAGATATTTTTCTTACCACTTAATGCTATAAAAATTTGTCCATTCTTGTCTGCACAAAGAGTAGTTAAAGCATGTCCTAAATTTATGTTTGCAACTTGCTCGGGTAATAAAATTGTTGTTAAAATTTCACAAGTGTCGTACACTCTTATTTCTTGTCGCCAATTAAAATCAACACGACTATTGCCGGTTATATAAAAATTTCCGTTTGGATGTACTACTAGGTCTGCACAAGAAAAATTTTCAATCTTACAATAAGGTGCTTCTTCACAATTTTGTAAATTTTGCGTATAAATTTCACAAATTTCTTGGCTAGTTGTTTTTGATCTCCATATAGTTTGAGCAGGGCAAATAGATATGCCAAAATATGGGAGGAAAACTAGTAAATATATACGTAGATATTTAGGAGCCATGATACTAATATTGAATGTAAGAAGGTAAAAGAAACACATTATAAGACAATTAAAATAGGAGGCTGTGAGATTTATTTTGCACAGCCTCCTTAATTTTATTTAATGTACTTTTCAGAAATTATCTTACCATTATTATAAACAGTAGCTATATGTACACCTGCCTGATTGATTTCTGGTAATTCTATATAATTTATACCCTCTGACATATTTACTTTGATCAAATGTATTATTTTTCCATCTATACTACTAATCGTCAAATTACTATTTTCATCAACTGTAGAGAAAAACTCCAATGTTGATCCATTGTTAATAACTTTCATTCTCTCTTGAGATGGAAAGATGTTTTTCAACTCCAACAGGACTTCCCCATCCACAAATTCTGCATTCATATCAATTAGTTCAATGTTGCGGAATTTATTTTCCCAATGAATGTGGTCAAAAACATTTTTCAAATTTTTCTTGGCTTTCAATCTTATGGTTACAATTTCTCCATTTTTGACATCAATGCTGGAAATGTGATCAGATGAAATATCTAAAAAAGTTAATGTTTTAAATTCCTTAGAATAATAATACTGTGATTGGAAATTATTTAATAATTGCACATCATCAATTTCCAAATATTCATTATCTATTGACAAAGGAAGCATTATTGCTAATAAATCATCATCAGAATTAAGAGAAATTGAAACTTCTATTTCATCATTTTTCTTAATGTCTACAGAAGTTGATTGCACTATTTCGCTATTTGACCTAGTTTCTACCGTTTCATTATTGTTAAAATATAATGGTGGATTACAGATATAACTATTCGGTGTTCCTGATGAACCACCTCTACCTACATCACCTATTTTAACCGCTTTATAGTCAAAATATGCAATTTGATTGGTTGCAATTTGATTCCTTGAAAGCCCTGTCCATCTACGCTCACCAAAACCACCGACATTGGGCCAAGTAGCTGATAAACAATATTGCCAAGGAGAATTAAAAAATCCTGTAGGGAATTGTGCTATGTATGAAGGCTCGAATCATTCCCAGCTGTTTCTTGTAAATGAAGTGGTTATACCTAATACTAATTGACGTAACATTGTAACATCGGCAGCGGTTATGCTGCTATTATTGTTTACATCTGCTTCAATTTTTTGATAACCATCAGTAAAAGGTTGTATTCCTAGAATATGTCTTTCAATAAAAACAAGATCAATTGTACTAACACCATCAATATAGTCTGCCGGTGTATTTGGACATGTTGGCCTTACTCTTAATTCATTATTCATAGTTGTGGATGTATTATTCAATCTAATTAAAGACTCATAGACACCACAATTGCTCAAGTAGTTAGTGTTAAAAGGCCCATGATTTAGTATAGCACCAGCTCCAATTCTAGTGTAAACAAAATAGTTATGGTTCAAAACTCCTGATGTTCCATAGTTGCGAAAAGTATTTTCGCCAAAGTAAGAATAATAACTCTGCCCCGACGCATTAAAAGTAAAGGCACTCACGATTAATGTTAGGGCCACGCAAAATACTATTTGCCCCCCCCTGTTTTGTTAAAGAATAAAATTTTGTGTTCATAATAATATGAATTAAATGGTTAAAAAAATAAATAAAAAACTATGTGATCACTCGACACATATAAAATTAACCATTATCAATATTTATTAAAGAAAACGTACCTTTGCAGCCCTGTCAAGGTTGGAAGGTCTGTACATACAACGTAAGCGTATCCACGTGAATACAATGTATCGTATGGACTTTCTTTTTTTATTTACATCAAATGGTATTCGTATTTCTCTCAAATGTGCTCTTTAGCATATTTGCAGATCTTTTTAGGTGGTTTACATTGCAAATATATGGCTTTATTTTTATAAATCTGAAAACGCAATGTTAATTTTGTAAAAATAATTGTTGTTTTTCTAAACTCAATGATTCATAGATTTGTAAAGTTGCTGATCTAATTATATTGAAAGCTTCGCATTATTTTTATTTATCTTTTATTTTACCGCAGGTAGGATGCCTAGTGATATTGTATCGTAGTGGTTACAGTAAAACTAACAATTATAAAAAGTAATGCAAGGTAAAGACTTTCGCTAAGAAGTCTTTGTTGTCACTTAACATAATTGACGAAATTGATGTGCTGAAATGAATGAGTTTAGATAGATGTTTTAAACTTTTGCCTTCAGGGGCATGAAACAAAATAAGACATCAATTCATTTATTATAAAGTTTCTTTAATCATG
>DAOLFJ010000317.1:0-5230 GCA_035326365.1 Saprospiraceae bacterium
ACCCACAGCTTCCAAAGCCAAGGCCAAACTCTCCCGCCAATATGCCCAAGTATGACCGCCATCGCGCACCCTAAACTCTACAGGGATTTTTTTCTCATTCATGAGTTTTATGAGGTCCATATTGTTCTGAATCAAAAAATCATCGTCGCCACAGTCGATCGTAAAACTAGGTAAACCCGGCACTCGCCAATCCTGTGGTGCTTGATATACATCCATGGATTTAATCATTTCTTGGATGGAGTTGGCCTTGTAGTTCGCATGATAGCCATCTGCTTGGCGCTTTCCCCACAATCTGACATACACATCTTCAAACATTGGGTTTGGTTTTTCGCCTGCTTTTACGGGTGCGATGTCTAGAAAGGCACCACTCATAGCATAACAATAGGTGAACAGTTCTTTATGTTTGACCGCATGATAGACGCTGCCATATCCACCCATAGATAGTCCTGCGATGGCTCTGTTGTTGCGATTTTTATAGATGCGATAGTTGGACTCCACATCGGGCATCAACTCTGTTATAAAGTAATCTTCCCACATCACCGATTTGTCATAATTATTCTGATAAAAAGCATCCGTAAATCCTTCTGTCATTACGATGATCATTTCTGGTGCATCTCCTGTAGCGAAGGCCTTATTTGCAATGGTGGCTACTTCTCCTTTATTGACCCAATCGGTATAGTCGCCCCACATACCATGAAAAAGGTATAACACAGGGTAACTTCTCGTGGATTTTTCATAGGAAGGCGGTAGGTAGATGGAGTAACTCACATCTTTGTTCAGGACCTTACTTTTATTGGTGATGGATAGGACGTTTCCTGTTTGGGCAAAGGAGTATAGACTTATTAAGGTGAATATTAAGGATAATAGGTATTTGGACATTTTGTTGGATGTTTTATTGTTGTTATGGGTGGTAAATATACGGATGTTATGGAAATAATTATAAATTTAAAATGTCATAATTTAAACATTGCTATTTCAATTTAAAATTATAACTGAAAAGGCCATTCAGGAGATGACCCGTATAAATATAAGTTACACAAACAATGTAATTCAAACCTTTTTTAGCGCAGAAATGATTAATGATTCAAATCTAACTAAGTATATTCAATTGTTACCACAATTATTAACTGCAAGGTAGAATGTAAAGCGGGCAGGCCGTTCCGGTACGCGGAGCGATTTAGCGGAACTAGCGTTTTTTGTTTACTTTTTTTGGCAATTGCAAAAAAGTAAAAGCCAGTCGCGGCTAGAGCGACAATGCCAAAATCAAGTCGTCTGCTAATAAAATATCAAACCATTTAAAAATGAAACTAATAATTTCAATTTTAAAATCATTTAATATGTTTAACTATTGAAAATTAGCCCAAACTCAATCCTTCACAATTACCATTACACTTTTTACTGTTTGGTTTTTGATGGAGTCTGCATCCGGCTGTCCACCACCAATACTAATATCTAACTGCCCTGATGGTTGATACATTTCTCCGTTTTCATTTACAATACTCAGGTCTTCAGCTGTCAATGTAAAACTTATTTCCTTGGTTTCGCCTGCTTTTAGGAAGATTCTTTGGAATCCTTTTAGGGCTCGGATGGGTTTTCTGACGTCTTTGGCGGTGTGCGAGATATAACATTGCACCACTTCTTCCCCACCCTTTTTGCCTGTATTAGTGACCTTTGTTTTCAGGGTGATTGGTTTTCCTTTTTGATGGTTTTTATCGACTTTTACATCAGCGTAAGAAAAGGTCGTGTAACTCAAACCATAACCAAAAGGATACAGCACTTCGCCTTTAAAGTAGCGATAGGTGCGATTGTCCATATCGTAATTTTTGAAATCGGGTAGGTCTGCATCCGATTTATAAAATGTCAACGGTAGTCTTCCCGCAGGGTTATAATCACCAAACAAAACATCTGCGATGGCTAGTCCTGCTGCCTGACCACCATACCAAGTATTCATGATGGCAGGAATGGTTTTATCTTCTTTGGGAATGGCAATGGCACTACCCGTCATCATCACAAATACGACTGGTTTTCCACTTTTCTGGAGGACCGCCATAAACCTGCTTTGGACTTCCGGTAATAGAATAGTCGTACGGTCACCACCATTAAAACCTGGGAAGTTGACTTTCATTTCTTCGCCTTCTAACTGTGGAGAGATACCACCTGCAAAGATGAATACATCGGCATCTTGGTGTTTTGCTATCAATGATTCGAAGTTGGTTTTACGTAAAGCACCACTTTTAAACCGTATCTTGGCTTGACCTTCACTTTGTCTATGTTCGATGGTGATTTTGTAGGCTTTGCCTTTGATTACGGATAAAGAAATTTGTTTTGCGCCCCATCTGTTTCTTTCCCATGCATCGATATACAAAGAGTCATTTATATACAACTTATATCCATCATCACCTTCTATTTCGAAATTCATCATTCGACTATCTACAGGTGTCAATATAGTTCTGAATCTAGTAGAATAATGGAAATTATTGACGCCTTTGGCAGGTGACTCTCCTTCAGCCCAAAATTTATTTATCTCTGGCAATTGCGTCACAAAAACAGCTTCGCCTTGTAAGGTTTCATTATTAAAGTACGAGACTTCGACACCAGGTTTGCCTTCCCATGCAAAAAGATGGTCATTGTCTTCATAAACCATAATGGTATCATTTGTAAAGTTGATGGCTTGTTCGAATACAACTTTTGTTTTGTTGCCAATCTTTCTTTGGATACCATCAAATACCGTGACAGGATCTGAAGGCGTACCATTATAGTTTCCCAATATGGAAATTTTATTATCTGCATTCGGACCGAAAACCACTATTTTTTTCATGTCTTTGGACAATGGTAAGGTATTGTTTTCATTTTTGAGCAGGACGATGGATTGTTGTGCCATTTTGAGAGCATGTTGTCCATGTTCTTTTGCTTCTAGCACGGATTCTGGTGTTTGGGCATATTTCACCAATGCAGGCGGATCAAACATTCCCAATTTCAATCTAGTAGTAAATAGTCTTTTTACCGAAGCATCGATCAATGACTCATTGATCCTTCCCGAACGTACACCTTCTGCCAAAGACAAAAATACATCTTTTCCACATTCCACATCAGTGGTATGAATCAAGGCATCTATGGCAGCACTCAATTTGTCTGGATGGGTTTTGTGGAACGAAAAAAAGTCATCCAATCCCCAACAATCACTTGTCACATAACCTTTAAATCCCCATTTTTCGCGTAATATCTGGCGCATAAGCCCGTCACTAGCGCAACAAGGTTGATCTCTGAATGCATTGTAGGCACACATGACACCTTCCACCTTTGCCTTAGTGACCAATTCTTTGAAAGCCGGTAGATATGTATCCCAAAGATCGTATTCACTGGTATTAAAATTATCAGAATGTCTAGAAGGTTCAGGTCCGCTATGTACGGCAAAATGTTTGGCACAAGCCGCCGCCAACATGTAAGTAGGATCATCGCCTTGCAAACCACGGACAAAGGCACCACCTAGTTTGCCTGTGAGAAAAGGGTCTTCACCATAGGTTTCTTGTCCTCTGCCCCATCTTGGATCTCTAAAAATATTGATATTTGGTGTCCAATAGGTCAATCCCATGTATCGTTCGTTTTCCCGACCCAAGGCTATCGCTTTATTGTGTACCGCTCTACCTTCCAAAGCGGAGAAATAAGCCATTTTTTTGAGTGAAGTCGTATCCCATGTTGCTGCCATCCCAATAGCTTGTGGATAAGAAGTCGTATGAAAAGGCGTACGGGCCACACCGTGCAATACCTCATTCCACCAATCATAAGCAGGGATACCTAGTCGTTCAATAGCAGGTGCATGATTCATCATTTGCTGAACTTTTTCGTCCAATGTCAAGCGACTTATAATATCTTCAGCGCGCTGTTCGAAACTTAGATTGGTATTCCGAAAAGAAATGTCTTTAGATTCTTGGGCATTGACATGACACAAAAAACAAACAATTATTGCTACCATAGAGAATTGGTGATTCATCTTTTTTACATTTTTGATTAAATAAAAATATCCAATACCAAGACACCTATCAGACCAACAATGGAAATAATAGATTCCATGATCGTCCAAGATAATAGGGTTTGTTTGAGTGAGAGATTAAAAAATTCTTTGAACATCCAGAAGCCAGAATCATTAATGTGGGACCCAAAAACACTTCCTGCACCTACGGAAAGTACCATTAGTTCGGGACTGACACCTCCGATGATTAAAGGCGATACGATACCTGCGGCAGTAATACCTGCTACGGTAGCAGAGCCAATCGTTATTCTTAATAATGCGGTAATCAACCAAGCAAATAATATGGGAGACATATTCCATTTGGAAGAAAAAGCTGCTATATAATCGCTCGATCCGCTGTCTGTCAATACTTGTTTGAATACGCCACCAGCAGTGATGATCAATACGATGACGGCGATCCCCGAAATGGCATCGTGCACCCATTTCATTTGCGTCTCTAGGTCTATTTTATTTCGGATGCCAAAATAATACAATGCTGTCAACACAGAAAGTAATAATGCTATCGTGGAATCTCCAATAAATGTGAAGATGGATCTAAAAACAGATGTTTCAGGCAGAAAGGTATTAGCCAAAACAGCCGTAGCAATCATTATAACTGGAAGTAAGGCAACCAAAAAACTAGGCAATGCAGGAGGCAATGATGAAAAGTTTTTGGTATCAAAATTGCCAAAAATAGGATTGTCTTCTACTTGGAAATTTCGTAAAAACTTACTGAAAATAGGTCCTGCAAATATTACTGCCGGAATAGCTAAAAGTATACCATACATCAATGTTTTACCCATGTCTGCTTGGAATGCATTGACCAAAACCACAGGTCCAGGATGTGGTGGCAAAAAACAATGCGTCGTTGATAGTGATGCCGCCATCGGGATCGCAATATACAATAAAGGCAGTTTGGTTTTGCGTGCAAGGTTAAAGACCAAAGGGACTAAAATGACAAATCCAGCATTGTAATACAAAGGGATACCGATCAGAAAACCCGTCAGTAAAACCGACCATTGGATATTGTTTTCACCAAAACTATCAATTAATGTCGTAGAAATTCTCTCTGCTGCTCCACTCACTTCTAAGATCTTGCCCAAAGCTGCACCCAAACAAATGATTAGTGCCAATCCGCCCAATGTGCTTCCAACGCCTTTCTCAATAGATGCCAAAAGTGTTTTTACATCCATTCCCAAGAGCAATCCAGCCGCAATCGCT
>DAOLFJ010000318.1:0-5226 GCA_035326365.1 Saprospiraceae bacterium
AGTCTGTGAACCGTATCCGTAGATGATCTATCGTATCTGGCTCGTAGCGATATTTTGCTATGGGATGATTGTCGAGACCTAGTGTATCGCATGGGGAGCCGTCTAGTGGGCCTAGGCGGTAGTTAGGAAAATTGGGTGCAGAACGACTTTGATTATGTACAGTAACAAAATGTTGCCGAAAAGTACAACCATCTCCTGCTTCGTCAGGAAAGTCCATTTGATGAACATGCAGACTAGAACCTTGACCAGTAAAATTGTATAACCTACCGTCAGGTCCTGATGCAAAAACACCAAATACGGTTTCAACCGCCCATGTAGGGTCATTTATAAATCCATCATATCGCGCTACTATCTTTTTACTATTTACAAATGAAGTAGCTTTTGTGTCATATTGATATAAATTATAATCATTGCATGCATATAAATATTGACCTGATGGTGAAAATGAAATTCCTACAGCCAGTGAACCAATATAATTTGTAATAGTATCAGTCCGTCTATTACTTAATAGACCTGTACACCTATCAAATCTGTACATACTGATCAAAGTACTAGAGTCCCAATACAAAGCATCAATGGTTGCATATTGATCCCCTTGTGGGGAAAAATATGCTTGTCCCATATCATATCCCCTATGAAACTTACCTACTTTCTGTACTGTCTGATCATGGAATCCTTCCTTATCTAATAAATATGTATATAATTCCACACCATTATAACTTTGAAAAATTATCCACCAATCTCGTCCATTTGCATGGCGTATCGCAGTGATTTTGCCTGATTTAAAATTACCCGTTTTTAATACTTTATCTACGACTACCGCTTTATAGGCACTCGGATCACTCATATCTACAATGGTATGTGAAAATACATCAAATACAAACTCTGGTAATTCCAAATTCCCAAGTGTATAAACAATTGCTAAACTATCACGACCCGGCCATGGCAACATTAAGATCGCCTGAGGTGCACTATAGCCAGTACCCAAAAACTGATTCCAGTAAATTTCATTATTATTTCCTATTTTTTCGGCTCCTTTCGTGTATACATAATTGGAATCCTTAATACTTTGACCATTACTGTAAAATAGCATATTACCAGTAATGTCACAATACATAGATATTGTGGAATACATAGGCATAAGGCGCTCATCATTACGGATTATACGCATGACATCTCCATTAAAATCAAAATTGTAATAGCCCCATTTTCGCATGCCCTCTTCTGTTTGATAATAAGGATCATCAGTCAATCTTTGGTATCCCAACGGCCATACATGATCATGCCCATGTTGGGAAAATACAAATGTAGAATTCAAAATTAAAAATAAAATACAAAGACGCATATTCTGATGTTTTTTTTTGAATAAAACAATAAAAAGAATAGTAAGGCGACCAGAATAAAATTAGTTCTGGTCGCCTTAAATTTTACTAATCTATTTTAATTAGTTTTTGAGTATGAAATACTTCACCACTTTCACTCAGTTGCAAGAAGTAAATACCATTCGGCAAGTTACTAGCATCTATTAGATGTGCTTCGCCTTTCAATATCCGTGTACTTGCTGAAAGCACCTCTTGACCAGTGATATCCTTGAGCTGATACTTTACTACTTTTTCATTCTTATTCATCTCCAATACAATATTCCATTTGCCATCTGTAGGATTAGGATATATTTGGACGAGATTGGACTCAACGCTGTTACTCCTAGGGTTGGTAGCTGAAGAGCAATCGCCTTCGCCATCGGTCACAGGCAGTAGCAGTAAAGACTGCAACTCACGAGCTATTTCAACAGAATTTCCATGTGTACCTATACACATAGATGCAATGTTATTGATAGTATTGATATGATTACTCAAAACATAACTACGGCCTTCTAATATCAAGTCCAAATAAATATTACGTATCGTTTTGTATTCTGCTATAAAACCATAAGTAAGTGGCAATTGATTCACTACATTTCTGAATTGTGTCGCCTTAGTAATGATTCTAGCTTCTACTTGCACTTGTATAGCATCAAATATACTCTCTTGCGCTTCTATGTTCAGATTTAAAGCATCTATCTGGCTCTGATACGTAGCAATGTTTGTTTCTGTGGCTACACTTATTATGGCATCCAAATCAGCTAGCGATGTTTGTAACGAAACCAAAGCTGCATCCCATTGAGCCTGTTCTGTAGGGGTCAGATCCCACAAATGGTCTATTGCATTTTCCAATCGGTTATAATTGTACATTGCAGATGGCACATTATTATAAAAATTCGCCAGTGAAGTATTAAAATTCGCTACAGTTGGATTTGCTTCCATATAATTATATACCAAATTTTGGTACGTCCAGCTTGTCTGATCCACAAAAGCTGGGGTGATATTCAACCCTGACATCCCTTCTTGCAGATGCGACATCATCACAGGCACACCACATACCCATGGGCCATGTCCTTGGTATAACTGCTCATTACATTCCATATCATCATCACAAATAGGGGTCTCAATTGCTACAGGTGCATCTACAAACCAACTTAATGGGTTAGCAATAGGTTTGTATATTCCTCCGCTAGGTGCGGAATCAGTAGGGTCAACTTGAAATCTACTTGAATTCCCAGAACTGCCAAAGGCTCTAGCGGTTAACTTTTTTATCCAAATATTTCCGAAAACATTTGTCACATCCAAATTTGCATTTGTCGTAAATTGTGGACCTAAAACAGCAGTATTTTCAAGTCTTAAACCCCATTCTAATGCATCATCCATAGTGGTTTGTTTAAACCTAGTCATTGCGCTGTTTCCAGTAAACCTTACATTATTTCTTGCTTTTGATATATAGTTACAACAATATAATACATTTGGGCTCGATTGTACATTAATTCCCGTCACCCCTGATGTGCTAGATGCTCCAGTGAAAATAATGTTATTTTCTCGTATTTCAGAATCTTTAGTACTTGATACATTTATACCTGCTAAAGTGGCGTTGGGCTGCAATGTTATCAAAATATTTATATCATTATTTTTAATAGATATTCTCTCAGAATTAGAAAGGCTAATCCCACTAGCAGTAGCATCTGCCTTTAAAAAATTATCTTCTACTAGACCGTATACCTCACTGCTGCAATTATTCAAAGATATTCCGCTACCTAAATAATTAATAGGAGCATCTTCTGTTCCATTATTCATGACCATCAACTCAGAATAATCCTTTATCCCAATAAGCCAGATAGGATTACCTACTAATTGTAAGAACTGATTGTTTTGTACATTAAAATTATTTCCTGTACAATATTTTATTTGCACTGCTCCTATTCCATCAGGAGGAATATTAATGTTCTTAAAAACATTTTGAGTGATGGTGATACCATTAGTTAATGTAGGATCATTTAGTTGTCCACCATCTATGAATATGGCTTTTGACATATTTTCAGCATTAATAAATTGCGCATTGACTTTAGTACATTTAAAGGCATGAATACCATATCCAGATATTGTAGCCGAAGTAGGTGGTATTAAATTTTTAATAGAAGCATGCTGTAGATCAAAGCTTGATCTTACAGCCACAACACCATTTCTTATATTTTGGAAAGTGTTTTTATTAAACTTAGTCGTTGCTACTAACCTAATATTATTATGATTATATAATCTGACACCTACCCATGTTGTATTAGATGAAGTTAAATAATCATTATAGGGAAATCCATTAAATGTTGGTTTTAAAGAACCCGTGCATGTGAAAACATTACTATCGAATTTAAATATCATTAGTGAACCACGATCACCAATCTCTTTATAACCATTTAAACCTATAAAATTATTTAGAAATGTGTTAAAACCCAAATACAACGTAGCGAAATTCCCCATATCGATGCCATACATAGCGTCTTTTATCACATTATTGTTAAAAGTACCAGTACCTCCTACATGGATACCTTTCCACATTTTTGCACAGCCTTCTATGCTTGGACTATTCCTCATGTTCAAAGAAACACCATCATTTGAATATATCTCTGATCCTTCATCCATGAGAAACTTACAGCCTGTAAATCTAAAATTTTTGTCAATTATTAATTTTCCACAAACTAAAAAATTCATGTCTGATATTGAACTTGTGTTAGGAAAAATAGCACTAATATTGGTTCCCATACCTGCATGTATTGTAGTATAGTTTTCACCAACAGGTGGCTGACATAAACAATCCAAGCCAGGGCAATTTATAATAACTGTTTCACAAGATGTTTCGGTACAATCATTAACATCTGTAATCGTAAGGCAAACTTCATAACTATTATTTAATAAATAACTATGCACAGGTTTCTGTATATTTGATGTATTCCCATCCCCAAATGTCCAATGATAATTATATCCTGGCATCGGATTAGTCGGTGTAAAACTAATTTCAGCACAATTAACAGAATAAGTAAAGTCCGCTGAAATAATAGGACAATCTATGACCACATCTTCACATCGTGTCGAACAACACCCATTATTGTCTTTGATCTTCAAACAAACTGTATAAGTTCCTGATTCAATGTAAGTATGTTCTGGATTATCCTGAGTACTAAAGTTTAAAGCTCCGCTTCCAATATCCCCAAAATCCCATTCATATTCTTCAAATGTAGAAACTGTTGACATATTTTCAGCCACGGGATTTATTACATTACCATTTTGATTTAAAATAATATCAGTTAATGCTTCCGTAGTGCATTTTACACTGATATCTTGCAATGTTATAAAACCTTCCACCGAATTAGTTGCAATAAATTCTAATTGAGTAAAAGCCTTGCTAGGTTTATAACAAACTCTTTCATTGACAAAATTATAACCTCCTACATTTTTTGTCGTAATAACTTCAAAATCCGCTGTAACACCCGTTGGAAAAGGATGGCCATCATTATTGATAAGATTGTTGTTAGCTCGTACTTCTACACTTGCTGAATTGGTACCACATCTTAATAAACGCCTGCTAAATTCTATCTCATATGTAATTTTAGAATCAGGAACAAAATTGACATTAGTAAAAATACCTTCATACCACCCATTATGATTTGTAGCAACTAAACAGGGTGTAGTAAACCCAGGACCACATTGCCATTGAATAGGTCCACCATTATTATCAGCTTGAACTTCTGTTATATGGTGAGCTGTATACCTTGAACTGAACCAGTCTTGAACTCCCCCGTTATAAAAAGATTTTGAATTATCCCCGGTAGGGAATCCTGGACCAGAATAAATTAAATCACGATTT
>DAOLFJ010000319.1:0-5223 GCA_035326365.1 Saprospiraceae bacterium
AAATGACCAAATCCAACTTCTCCACCAAGAACTAAACCACCGAGTCAAAAACAATATATCTTTTATGACTTCTCTTGTAGAGATGCAAGGGCGACGAACACAAAATACGGAAGCTCGAGAGATTTTAAAGGAGACTGAAAATCGTCTTGGTGCATTATCACTTGTGCATAGCAATCTTTTTAAGAATAATGAAGCGACCACAGTCAATTTGGCTGTTTATCTGGAAGAATTGTTATCACAGTTGGAAATGATTTTTACTATTCCCGATAAGGAGTTAAAGGTCATAAGTGAATTCACAGATCATCATGTCAATGCTGAAGATGCTATGCGACTCGGGCTGATCGTCAATGAGTTGGTTACTAATAGTGTCAAACATGCATTCCAGAATGTAGATGAGCCACTCATCAATATTTCCACCAGCAAAGATAAGGATGGAAAATTAGTCTTATTATATAGAGATAATGGTCCTGGAACTAATAAAGTAACTAATCATGTTGCCAACGAAAAAAATGATCATCTGGGAACTAAGTTGATAGCCTTATTGAGAGAACAGATGAAAGATAGGTATACGGTGGTTTTTTGATTTCACAAAAATAAACTCTCATGGCACAATCATAGGTTGGGAAAATTACTATTTAGATTAAGAATATAGTGGTACAAATTAATATCAGATAAATTAGAATTCTAGCGTATCGTACATTTGGATATTATTTAATCTAAAAAGAAATAGTTATGAACCGCATTTTATTATTTTTATTCATTGGTCTTTTTATCTCTGGCTTGTTTTCATGTTCTAAAGATGATACCTTACCTGAAAATATTGATGAAATTTCAGAAATCTCTACATCAAATGAAATAGAAAATAGGACAGCCACTTGGAAATGGACAAAAAAAACTAATGAGTCTAGACAAAGGCTCGGTGTATGTGGTGCTAAATGGTGGCAATATGGAACACAAGTTAAATGCTACAAAATGTTCAATTGTTCTGGTGTATCAGATCAAGGATCATCATGGAGGTGCTCATGTGAGTGTAACAAAAAATAACTTAATTCAGGTGTTTCACCAAAATTACTCACTTATGTAAAATTCTCTTGCTTTACTTTGTACATAAAAATTAAAGCAAGAGAATTTTTAGATTGTTTTTTACAGAAATAAAACACACCTTTTTATTCGAATAGTTTATTTTATTATTCAAAAACTCAAACCAATATCATGATTAACTCTAAATCAAATAACGATATCATAAAGATAAGTAAATTTTTCATATCTGTATTAGTTTTCTGTTGTGTGCAAATAAGTTGTTTATATAGTCAAACATACAGTATGCAAGGTAAGGGAACTTATGGACTGGGACTAGAAATATCAACTTTTAAAGCAAAATACATTAAACTAGAAAATAAAATGATTGGGGGAAATATATTTTATGAATCTTTTGCCTTTAATGACAAAGTTCAGTATAGGATTGAATTCAGTCATAGTATAAGATCAAAAGATACTTTGCCATTCACTGCAAACATAAAGTCATATTCTGATTTAAGATTGCTTTATGGAAATACTTTCAATAAGAACAACAGAATACAATTTCCATTTTTTGTTGGACCCGGATATAATTGGACAAAAGGTTCTTGGACTTTGAAAGGGTTTTCTTTAGGTTTTAAAGCAGGCGCAAGGCTATATATAACTAACAAAATTGGCATATTTGGAGAGTTAAATGGCAATATTATGTTAGACCCTGATGTAGGGATTCGGTATTCTAATGGAAACGATGAGACAAAAGATATTTGGGCTAATAAGTATGGTTTAAATTTAGGTATCCTATTTAATAATTTTTAATTACAAAGATGAAAAATAATATTTCTTTAATAATATATTATTATAAAAGTTTTTTAACTCTTATAATATTAACTATGCTGTGTTTGAATTCGTCATTTGGTCAGAAAAAACTTTTTGAAGAAGTCATTTCGAAAGGAGAAAAGTATGGCGATTATTACCTGTTACACATTTCTGGGAACAAGAATTATTCAGTTGAAGATATTCAAGATTTTTGTGAAGAAAATTCTTATAAGTGTATTGACTTTAAGACTAAATCCATTCAAAGATTTGGTGGATACAAAAATGTTGTTACTTCTTTTTTATTCATTTCAAATAAGGAATTAGAAAAGTATACAGAAATTGACAAGGTAAATTCTGCTGAATATGTAAGAATTTTACTTGCTAAGTATCCAAGTGATCACCTAAGGATAGAAGAAAAGTTTTTAAAATATTGTATAATAAAAATTAAGAGTGGTGATATTAATTTTATAAATGAATTTGATAATGCATTTCCACTAAGTTCGAATTATAAAAGCTTGGAATTAGACTTATCCAATACTATTCAAAATAGCTCAAGTATTACAAATCTAAATATTGTCGACTTTATTAATAAAATACCAAATAAAAAAAATGTTGTTAACACTAATTTTGATTTAAAAAATGAAAACGAACTTGGAACTTTTTTTGCTTCCTTCCAAACAGCCACCAAGCTCTCTTTAGAGACTCAAAATAACATTATTTTTAAAATGTTGGATGCTGTCCCAAAAATTTTAACTAAAATTAATCTTGATTACGAAAGGCGCGAATTTGAAAAAAGTAAACTTGATAACAATGTAAATAGCATTAGAAATTTTTTAACAAGATTTCCAAATACTTCGTTAAAAGCTGATGCAAAATCCGAAATCAATAAACTAGATGAACAGAACTGGAAGACTGCTTTGTCCATCAATACAGTAGAAGGTTATAATGACTATAGGGCAAATTTTGAAAATGGACTATATGCTGAAAAAGCAAAACAAAAAAGCATTAAAATAATAAATGATAAATTCGAAGAAGAAAATAAACGAATAGAAAAATTAGAGCAAGAAGCTCAAAATGAAAAAAGGAAAGATGCTCAAAGGATCCAAAGAATAAAAAGTGCAGATATTGGTGATAAATTATGTTTCACTTTCCGGCATGAAGAATTTTTTTTTGGTGTAAAAACTAAAAGTATAATGGTATCAGTTGTTTGCTTTATAGAAGCCATAAATAAAGATAGATATAGAGTAACAGTTTCTGATTATCAAACCCAAAGATATGAATATTATGACCTTGTTCCAGTGATAAATGGGGTTAAATTTAATAAAAATGAAATAAAATGGGTAAAACCATTTGAAGATAGCAGATGGCAGATTTGCGAATAATCCAACATTTTTTTATTCTATAATTTAAATATTACCTTATGAAAATTTTAATATTATTTTTATCTGTTTTTATTAGTTTCAAATTTAATCAAAACACAATATCTCCTTATGAGTACTCTTCTAGCGCTTCAAATAATTTCACTAATAATTACGCAACTTTTTATTCTGGTTTCAATACTAATTGCACAACAATATCAAGTAGTCTTGATTGTAAAATCGTTGATATTAAATGTCCAAATGAAAATATGTGTTTCTTCTCAATTATGAATGGAGACAAAAAGCAAACCTTTCATATGGGTATTGAACAAGTTTCTGATACAGAAATACAATTTAAAGTATATAAACAATCAACTTCCGCAGGGAAAATCAAAAGCATAGAAAAATTATTAACTGCCATTTGGTTTTTTAATTCCGAAATATTGACAGCAGAAAAATCAGGAGTAAATAACTATCATAAATCTGGTGTTACAAATATGAAAGATGCAATGGACTATATATTTGAATATCTTGTTAGTATTGAATGTAAACGAGGTTCAAAGAAAATTAAATCGAGAAAGAAATCCAAAATCTAATTCATCAACCACTACATTGTGATTTCTTTGTCCGCCACTTCACTATTCTTGATGCCTGTTACGCCCCTTGAATAATCTGACAGGATTTCATAATTATTTTTGTACGTTCACTTTCACTTACCTTTTTTAGCTCAAAATATTTTGTATTACAATAATGTCAGAATCTAAAAGTACACCTTCAGACAATGAAATTGTCTCAGTTTGCGAATTTGCACCTTTCACATACTGATAAGATACGAGATTATTGATACCAAACTGCGAAATGTCAGAAATTTCAATTCTCCTTTTCGGCATTTTGTCAGGGAACTTTGTAATAATGATTTTTAATTCGTGAAATTGTCCAAACGTATTTTGCATCTTCAGCCTCCAGCAACAGCCTAGCTCTATGTCTATTATACTGCGATGTTAAATTGGTGGTTGTTTAACCCTTTTTTCACGATTCAACTAAAATGTTGTTTTTTTTACATTCATAATATGAATAGCTTCCTTTGTATCGGAACCCATTTGAACAGATAAAAAATATTTTATTCTGTTTTCGGGAAAGCCATAAATAAAAACCAAAGTTTAAAAAGTTCTCGCTTGCACTTTCTTTTCGGGATTGGTGTATTTTCGTTTTTAGGTACGGTGAAGGTATGTTATTAAATTTCGTTCTTCATCAAATCGAAATAATATCTTCTCTATACCTATTTCAATCAAGTTCTTATATTTGCAAATAATATTTATGTTTAACGGATTATGTTAAATTGCTGATCACAATCACATCTGATGATGAAACGATTACCTCTATCTTCTCTTTGTACTTTTTTACTTTTCCTGTCACGCATACATTTTTTCCTTTGTAATGGTCTGACGGAATGAATGGAAAGTTGGTAAGGTCTTTTTGGAAGATGACAATAGTGAGTTTACTATTAGGAAAGTTAGCTCCTAAGTTAAGGTAGGTGACTGGTTTGTCTCCTTTGGTGACATATGTTCCTGCTACTTTGTCACATACTGTTATAGTTTGGCCAATATATGCTGAAACACTGTCAATATTAATTTGAGAATGTGTAAAGCTTAAAGATGGAAATAATATAATTGGTATAAAATAAAATAATTTGTGCATGATGTTATATTGGTTTGATAGATAATAGGTAAATATCAAATATGCAGCTAGAAGCTGCATCCACATTGTGGGAATTGGTACTTTTGGGATTGACTTAACCTTTTTTTTCAGGGATAGTGAAATACAGTTTGATTAATTATTTGTTAGCTTAGGTAATGGAGAACTAATACTTATTTGTAATGTAGATCCTAATACGAATGTCATGCGTGCGAACTGTGTGAACGGAATGAAACGAATAAATGGAAAGGATTAAGGGTAAATATGATGACTACTTAGAGTATGTTTAACTTTTTATTGCCTTATAATCAATATCTTTTGAACCGGACTTCGAAAT
>DAOLFJ010000320.1:0-5193 GCA_035326365.1 Saprospiraceae bacterium
GATCATCCTCATCTTGTGGTGCATCAGGGTTACTTGGATTGTTCGGATCTCCATTGATTTCATCATCCTCTGGCGTATTTGGCTCTCCTCCTGGATCGTTTTCATTATTGCCATCTGGTGTGCTATCTATGTCTGTCGGTGGTGTAGGCGTATTAGGATCTGTGTCATCTGCTGATTCGATCTCAGAGTAGTTTGTCCATGCTTTACCTACATTGGTATAACAAGGTATTACTCTATTATCTAGTTTTATCTCAACACTTGTTCCTGCTGCTAATACATTTCTATATGTAGTGCGCACCTCTCTAGTAACTGGATTGTAAACCCAACCTGCCGCAATATTTATTGCTGATGTCGGTAAATACTCTAATCCACATGGAAGTGTATCGACGATGACGATATCTTTAGCATCAATATTTCCTTGATTAAAGATATTTATCCCAAACATTACTGTCTGACCATAACTGAAGCTTGGCAAAGCTGTCAACTGTACTTTTCGAAGTGCTAAGTCAAAGACTTTTGGTCCTGCTGGATCACTATCATCTTCGTCATCATCACCTGGGCTATTCGGATCATTCGGACTTTCATCCACTACATCATCATTTGGATCTCCTGGATCTACTGGATTGTCATTGTCTGGATCATTATCTGGATCACTGTCTGCATCATCATCATCTCTAGGATCTCCATTTTCATCATCCATTCCTGTAATCTCAGAACCATTTGTATAGACACGTGCCCCTCCATTTGTTTGTACTAACTTAAGTTTAAGTCTTACTTTCGTACTTGCTTCTGGTGCTAAAGGTCCTGGTACTATGGTGAAGACTCCTGGATAGGTACCCTGCCATGCAGGATTTATCGCTGGGTCATACGTGAAACCTTCAGGTATGTAATCAATAACTTCAATGTTTGTCATTGTCACATTTCCTTGGTTAAATACTTCGATATCAAAATCTAAGATTTGACCGTATCTGAATGGACCTTGTGTAACCATAACTTTTCTTAAAGCTAGGTCAACAATTTCTAATCTCTCTGGATCATGATCATCTTCATCATCATCGCCAGGTAGATCTGGATCTTCATCCACGACATCGTCATTAGGTCCATCAGGTTCTCCACCATCATCATTATCTGGATCATCATCTGGATCACTATCAATGTCTGTAGGTGGTTCACTAGGATCATCACTTTCTCCATCTGTGATCTCTCCGATATTCGTCCATGCATTAGTACTTCCTACGATACAAGGTTGTACTTGTAGGTAAATATCTATGGTCTTCATTGCGCCTGGTACTAATGAGCCTGGTATAGTTACCGTTGCATTTCCAGTAGTCGCATTGTATGCCCAACCTAATGCGCTGTTTGATGCAGCTACAAACCTGAATCCACATGGGATATAATCAGTAATTTCAATACCGCTTGCCTGAATGCTACCTTGATTAAACACTTCATAAGTAAACTTAACGACATCTCCATATCTGAATGGGCCTGTTGCCGTGGTTACTTTTCTTTGTGCTAAATCATATACTTCTATTCCAGCTGGGTCGTGATCATCTTCTTCTCCACCTTCATCAATACTTGTTGTATCATCATCTGCTGGATCTCCTGGCTCTACATCTCTTTCGTCTGGTCCATCACTACCTGGAGTACTATCTACGTCATCTTGTGGTGTACCACTTTCATCCTCCATACTCGTGATTTCGGAATAATTCATCCAGTCTTTCTCACCACCAGTGGTCTGTCTAACTGTAAGTCTTACTGGAACACAAATAGTGTCACACACAGCTATTGGTCCTGCAACATTTGCAGTAAGATTACTTCCTGCTACCGTCCAAACACCTGGTGCATTATTTGCAGCCACATATTCAAATCCTGCTGGTAAATAATCTACTAGTCTGACGTCTGTCATTACCTGATTACCTTGATTGACTACACATACATCAAAGTCTAACACTTGGCCATATCTATATGGTCCTGCTGTCTTTAACTTTTTGTATAGCGCCATATCATACACTCTGATCGTAGTAGGGTCATGGTCATCTTCGTCAGTCGCTGCCACATTGCTACCGAATGGTGCCTGTACAACGCCTAATTTATTAACACCTACCCCTGTAACTACATTATCACTTGGAGTCTTGACTGCTCCACCTGCATCATTTGTTTTAGTTGCATCTGGTCTACTGTCTATATCTACAGTTGCCAATGGATCTATACTGTTATCATCACTGATTTCTGCATAATTGACCCAGCCGTTTGGCTCTTTTGTAGGCCTAGCCTCAAGTATCAATGTGTAATTTACTGTTTCTCCTGGTTCGAGCACTTCTGTCGATACGAAACTTACCGTTCCATTGCCATTATTTACCCAACCTGGATTATCCACTGCATTAAATATATAACCACCAGGTATATAATTTGTAACTGTAAATCCATTGCTTGTGATATTACCTTGGTTAGTTACAGTGATCGTGTGTGTAACATCATCACCATAATCTTCAAGGATATCTGTATCATTTACCATGAATAATGCTAAGTCGAATACTTTCGGTCCTGCTGGATCGTGGTCATCTTCTTCGCCTCCTTCGTCTATGCTTGTTGTATTGTCATCAGCTGGACCACCAGGATAAACTTCTCTTTCATCTGGTCCATCACTTGCTGGATTACTATCTACATCATCTCTGACAGTACCTGTATTATCTTCCATTCTTGTAATTTCTGAATAATTGATCCAGTGATTTCTACCGCCTGTGGTCATATTGAAATTCAAGAATAAACTTACACATACTGTATCACATAAGTCAATTGGTCCTGCAAGTGTTCTTACCAAATTACTACCTGATACGGCCCATCCTACATTGCTCGCGGCACTGAAAGTATAGCCCGTTGGTAAGTAATCTGTGATCTGTACATTCTGCATAACTGCATTACCTTGGTTGATTACACAAACTTTAAATTCGTGTACATCACCGTATTGGTATGGTGCTGATGTAACTAATTGTTTGTATAACGCCATGTCAAATACTCTGATAGTAGTAGGATCATGATCATCCTCATCTGTTAAAGCACTTGTGCTTCCAAATGTTCCAGTCATATTTCCGTTTCTATCTCTTCCTATTCCAGTAAGTACATCGTCTGATGTAGTGCCTACTAATCCACCTGAATCATTTGTTTTATTATTATCAGGTCTACTGTCTATATCCTGTGTTACTGCTGGATCTACGCTATTATCTCTACTTATCTCTGCGTATACCAACCATCCATTTACATCTGTCTTAGTCGGTACAGCGGTAAGATTAAGCGTATAATTCACCGTTTCACCAGGCGTTAATACTTCTGAAGAAACATAAGTCACTGTGCCATTACCATTACTAACCCATCCAGGATTATTTGATGTGCTAAATGTATATCCTGATGGAACATACACGGTAACATCAAAACCATTGGATGTAATACTTCCTTGATTAGTAGCCGTAATTGTATGTACTACATTATCACCATAGTTAGCAAGGATATCTGTATCATCTACAATGATCAATGCTAAATCAAAGATTTCTATACCCGCTGGGTCGTGATCATCTTCTTCTCCGCCTTTGTCCATGCTTGTGATATTATTATCTGCTGGGAATCCTGGCTCAACTGCATTTTCAGCAACTCCGTTACTTCCTGGATTACTGTCGATATCCCAATTGTTTCTTGGCTCTAAGTCATTGTTATAAGTATCTGTGATTTCAGTGTAATTGATCCAGTGTTTTTCTCCACCTGTCGTTTGCTGAATTCTTAACCTGATACTTATTAGTTGACTTGTTGCTGGCATGATCGGACCTGCAATCACATAAGTTGCATTGGCTCCTGATGCTGACCATCCTGGATTATCGCCTGCACTGAATGTATATCCTGCTGGTATATAATCTGTAATCTGAGTATTACGCATAGGCTCATTACCTTGGTTAAATACTTCAATATTGAACTGAAGTAGGTCTCCATATGCATATGGTCCTGCTGTAACTAAAGTCTTTCTTAATGCAAGATCTATGATCTCGATACGCTCTGGATCATGGTCGTCCTCATCTGTAGATGATGCTCCATCTCCTGGTGTACCTGTACCATTACCATCTACAAAATTGTCCGCAGGACTGTATGGTTGACCGCCCGCATCGTTAGAATTATTAGTATCTGGACTACTGTCCACATCTTCATTTCCAACATTATTACCTGAAGTATCTTCAAATTGATAAACTTCAGCATAATTATCCCATCCTGTTGCAAAGTTAGTAGTAGGCTGTACTTGCAAATATATACTTACTGACGTACTTTGGCCAGGTTGTAAAGTTGCTGGTATTGTAGTTGTTGCACTAGTAGGTCCAAAAGTCCAAGTTGGGAAATTCGCGCCCAAAGCAACACCTGTAAATCCAGTAGGAATGTAATCGATAACTCTTACGTTTCTTACTGGTAGATTTCCTTGATTTAAAACTTGAATATCAAATTTAACAATCTGACCATAACTGAATGGACCTGTTGCTGTGGTAGTCTTTCTTAAAGCTACATCATAGAAACTTGGTCCTGCAGGGTCGTGATCATCTTCATCCTGTCCTACATTTGGTCCACCACCATCGACATTATTGTCATTAGGGCTACCTGGTGTTACTGTATTTTCTGTAGGTGTGTTGCTATTCGGATTACTATCGGCATCCACTGGAGGTGTATTATTTGGATTCTGATCATTGTCAGCAGAGCCTATCTCCGAATAATTGATCCAATCTCTTGCCCCACCAGCTGTCATACTGTATGTTAATGAAATCTGTATAGTAGTGCTAGCACCTGGAGCTAATGGCCCCGCAATAGTGCGTGAAGCCGTACTACCTGCTATTGACCATCCAGGATTAAGCGCACCGTTGAATGTATATCCAACTGGAATATAATCATTTACAGATATATTAAATGCATCTACATTTCCTTGGTTAAATACTTGGATGTTATAAACATGTTGCTGACCATATGTATAAGGCGCAGTTGTAACCAATGTTTTACGTAATGCAAGATCAAATACTGGTATAAATTCTGGATCATGATCATCCTCATCTGTACCAGCAACACCACTTCCAGGTGTGCCTGTTCCATTTCCTGCGACATAGTCATCAGCAGGACTTTCTGGTTGACCACCAGCATCATTGGTATTATTATTATCGGGATCACTATCTA
>DAOLFJ010000321.1:0-5189 GCA_035326365.1 Saprospiraceae bacterium
AAGTCTCGTTTATTTAGATCGAATCCCTACATCAAATCGTAAAGGCAAGTACTCCCCGCTCACGCAAGTTTGTAACATGTACCCATGCCTCTACAGCTATCAATTACTAATAGTATGTTTATATTTTTATTGCTTTATAATCAACGTCTTATGTACATTTCATCAAAACAATCATATCGTTTAGTTCAATTGCTTTTCTATTACTTTTCCAGCGGACAGGCTAAACTCCTTAATTCATTTCTCATCAAAACCATAACCAATTTATTAGAAAATAAGATTTTTTAAAAAAAACAAACTTAAAATTTATCGAGTACAAAATAATAACATCAGTCTTTACATATGTGTACCCTTATTTTTTAGTTACAAAATAGGATAAGCCTGGAAGAATTTAAACAATTATATCACCTTCATAAAAATCTCGTATACAATTTAGCATTACAATACACTAATAATATACAAGATGCTGAAGAAATCTTGCAGGATGTCTTTATGAAGGTACATGAAAACATACACAATTTTCGCAATGAAGTGGAAATTAAAACGTGGATTTATAGGATTACCATCAACCAATCTCTTGACTTCATCAAAGCTCAACAGCGTAAAAAAAGAAGTATTTTTAAAAATATATTGGGTTTAAACACCATTGGCGAAACCTTGCTGATTAGTGATTTTAACCATATCGGTATTGATCTCGAAAACAAAGAAGCTCTTGAACATTTGATGCGGAAAGTATATAGACTGCCCGAAAATCAGAAAACGGTCATTATATTACTAAAAATAGAAGAATTGTCGCAAAAGGAAGTGGCAGAAATAATGCAACTCACTGAAGGTGCCGTCGAGTCACTATTACAAAGAGCTAAATCCAATCTTAAAAAAATGTTATAAAAACGAAGGAATAATCATCTTAAAATCGTCTTAAGGAATATGGAAGCCAATAACATTGAGATATTAAAAAAAATAAAACGTGTAGATGCGCCACAGGACATGTTTGATAATATTGTAAATCGCATCCAGCAACGAAACAATCAAAAAGTCCCGGTGTACCAAGTCAGTATTGCCGCATTACTGATAATCGGACTATTAATATGCAATGCGATAATGATAAGCCACCACCATGGTCATCATCAAAAGCAGACCGGGCTAGAAAAAATATTTACCCAAAACAATAATAATCTTTATCATGAATAGAAAATATTTTATCGTATTCATTATAAGCACACTAATG
The DNA here is from genome assembly GCA_035326365.1 of Saprospiraceae bacterium. Lineage (GTDB taxonomy): Bacteria > Bacteroidota > Bacteroidia > Chitinophagales > Saprospiraceae > OLB9. The sequence continues at coordinate 1,226 of DAOLFJ010000321.1, forward strand.
ATAAGCAATCTGATACAAATGTATTATCTATCACAAAAACCTAATAAAGATAAGGAACCTCGTGATATTATTATAGAAGTCCTGAAATTTGATGAAAATCAAACAGCTGAATATGACAAACTTATTGCAGTACACAAAAAGCAAATCAGAGAACGGAATGAACAGATAAATCAACTAAAAAATAATCTCTACCAGTTGCTCCCTGCTGATACCATAAGTAAATCGACCGTTGATTCTTTAGCATCTGAGATAGGTAGCATCCAACAAAATATTGAGCATATTCACTTTGATCATTTTAAGGATATTAAAAGTTTATGTAAGCCATCCCAACGTGAAGATTTCATAAAGTTATCACTACAGCTTCAGCAAATATTTCATTCCAAACGGAATCCAAAAAACAAGCATCAATGAAGATAAAATTTATTTTTATTCTTTACTTTTTATCCGTCAAAATAGTTGCACAGGATACTATTAACTTTGTCTTTTTACCAAAAATAAATGAAGAAAACTTACAGTTGCTCAAAGCTTACGAATGGAGCAAAGATACCATTGAAATAAGTCAACTCAAGTTTTATATTTCTGACATATCTTTGTATCAGAGAGACTCACTCGTCCATATGTTAAAAAAGAAATATCATCTCTTTGATCTATCTAAAAAATCAACCTTTCAAATTATAGAAAAGTTAAATGAAAATGTAAATTTCGATAATGTAAAATTTAAAATTGGCGTGGATAGTCTTACCCATATTTCAGGCGCAATGGAAGGAGACTTAGATCCAACGAATGGTATGTATTGGACATGGCAAAGTGGATATATCAATTTCAAACTAGAAGGCACATCATCCATTTCCCCTGCGAGACATCATAAATTTCAATGGCATATAGGCGGTTATCAGACACCTTACAACACCATAAAAGAAGTAACAATAACAACTAAAGACCATAGCAATATGGTACCTATTGAAATCCATATTGATGTCTTATTTCGTGCTGTAGATCTGTCTCAAACTTATCAGATCATGAGTCCAAATACTCGGGCAATGGATATCGCTAATCTATTACCTACTGTCTTTAAGATATCGGTGAATGAGAAATAAAGTAATCATCATTGGCTTGGCTTTTTTATATTTTTCATTCAAAGTGATCAGTGATTCCTATGTATTCAACCATCCTTCAAACTTCCCCAAACCGTCGTATGACTTAAGTCACAACCCACTGGACAGCAATACCATAGATTTAGGCAGGATATTATTTTATGACCCGATCTTATCCGCTGATCACAGTATCTCGTGTGCATCTTGTCACTCTCCTTACAATGCTTTTGCCCACACAGATCATGAACTTAGTCATGGTATTTTTGATTCTATTGGTCATAGAAATGCTCCTGCACTCTTTAACCTAGCTTGGCAAGAAAAATTTATGTGGGATGGCGCTATAAATCATCTTGATATGCAAGCATTGGCACCTATTAGCCATGCCAAAGAAATGGGAAGCAGTATAGATATTGTAGTCAAAAAGCTAAATGAATCATCTCATTACCGTCCACTTTTTTATGGTGCTTTTAATGATAGTACAGTCACAGGTACAAAGGTATTGAAGGCGCTCTCACAATTTCAACTCACATTAGTATCCGCAAATGCTAGATACGACAAGGTAAAAAAAGGCATAGATACTTTTACGACACAAGAAAAAAACGGATACGAATTATTCAAAATGAACTGTAGTACTTGTCATAGAGAGCCGCTTTTTTCGACATACGAATTTGAGAACAATGGACTTCCTGTAGATCCTACCCTAAACGATTATGGAAGGTGGGTCATAACAAATAATCCTGAGGATAGCTTAAGGTTTAAAGTACCGAGCTTACGAAATTTGTCATACACGTATCCATACATGCATGACGGTAGGTTCGCAACGCTAAAAGAAGTTATCCATCATTACACCAATGGCATAAAGACATCTACTACACTTTCTCATCATTTAAAAGATCCAATTCCGCTTACAGCCAATGAAAAAGTGGACTTAATTGCCTTTCTCTTGACCTTAAATGACAAGGAATTTGTATTCGACAAAAAACATCAATTTAAAAATATCAAAAGGATGGCGAAGGAATAAAATTACAATAGTCGTCTAATATCATATAATTAAAACAAAATGAATACAAAGTCAATTTTGAGTATTTTTATGCTATTTTTACTCCAGATGAGTAGTCAAGCACAATTAAGTCCTGCTATTACATCTTGGTTGCAAAACACCACACAAACTGGATCTTATTACATGAAAGGCAATCCCACACTGCTTTCACATGGTTTTTTAGTGAATTGCCAGCTGATTAGATATTCCAATAATAATGTGTACATCAATGCGACTGGCATACCCGCATATAATATTGGACCTTATCTAGATAATAATCCTAATCAAGGAGGAAATCAAAATGCTATATTTAGAATTCCTCTCAATCCAACAGAAAATACTGGGGTAAAATCGCCTACCACTGGCGGCAACATTGGTATTTTTGTAAATGGTGTCGCTATGTTTGACTTCAGAGATGGTGTAGCATGGAATACTGCGACGAATAGTTGGTGTGGCGGTCCAGGAAACGCGCCTTGTCCAGGAGGAATGGGTAGTATCCAATCCTGGAATAGAGATGCCATAGTTTTTGAACGATTAGGTTTTGACTGCTCTAAAGGTCACCCTGCGGGAACAAACTATCATCATCACCAAAATCCTAGTGCATTTAAGTTAGACTTGAATGTCATTTCCACGGTTTGCAATCTTTATGATTCAGACGGGCTGTACGCGATAAACCCTGATCAACATTCTCCTTTGATTGGTTTTGCTTATGACGGCTTCCCAGTTTATGGAGCCTATGGGTACAAGAATGCTGATGGCACTGGAGGTATTATCAGAATGAAATCGGGATATGCATTGCGCAACATCACAGAAAGAACACATCATGCAGATGGTAGTGATGTCCCCGATGGTCCCGTGGTAAGTACCACATACCCGCTTGGGACTTTTAGAGAAGATTATGAGTGGATAGAGCATCTATCAGACCCTAGCTATTTAGACGCACATAATGGACGTTTTTGTGTGACACCTGAATACCCTAATGGTACTTATTGCTATTTTGCCACCGTAGATGCAAATCACAATTCGGCGTATCCATATTTAATCGGCCCCACTTATTTTGGTATAAAGTCTGGAGCAAAGGTTACTTCGGTTACAGAAAGTACCACTACTTACGATAGCTCAACATCAGCCACCAATGATTCAGCAATTGACCATATGTCTATTAAGGTATTCCCAAATCCAAGCTCGGAGTTTCTTGCTGTACAAGTAGAAGGTATTTTAAAAAACGATATGGATGTAAGGCTTACGGATGCGAACGGAAAAATGATAGCTCAGACAATAATACTAAAAGGTCAAACTATCGGTTATATTGATATACAATCATTATATTCAGGTGTTTATTTTGTTTCGACGTTGTTAGATGGTGGTTTCCAGACAAAAAAGGTAATCATCGAGAAATAAAACTTGATCTAGGAAATTAAGAAAATTTTGTCAATGGTCATAGAAGGAGTGAAGGAATGAATTGAAATAGCTTGTGACAAATTTCAAAAGAAACCCGATGGTCGTTTTCTATGGTTTAATCAAGCATTAATTGATTTATTTATAAATCCTGCATTATCCCGTTGGTCTGTCATCCTACTCGATAAAGCTAGACAAGTTTTTTAATTCAATAACATAATGATCATTAGTGTGCATAGCGGTACTCTCAGTAATTAGGGCTTACTGTCTATGAGTTAAACGCATGATAATCAAAATTATATATTATTATATTGACAATTGAGTGCAAAGGTTTTTAACCATTTCCATTAAAACTCTTGCATTTACATTTTTTAATCATCGCCTCATGCCGGCTAGGCAAATACTTTTTGCATTGCCAAAAAAGTATTCAAAA
>DAOLFJ010000322.1:0-5170 GCA_035326365.1 Saprospiraceae bacterium
TAATGATCGTCAGGCTCCAAAAAATCCGATACTTTTTGTTGGTCTCTATTTATATTTTGACAGAGATTATCAGCCAATTGGTCAATCAAAATATGACCTAATCTTCTAAATTCTTCTGCATCATATACCTGATCAAGCGTGGTCATAAGATAAAATTAAGGTTTGACTTTTAAAACTAAACCTGTATATGCTTTTAATATCATGGATGATAATAGTTCAGGTTTATTTCCTTCGGGATAGCTAAATTCCACGGAATATTTATGAATTTCATCAGGCAATTTTATACTATTTGATTCCGCATTATTATTAAATATAACCAAAAACTTGTCCTTACCATCTGTGCGATAATAAGCCAAAACATTTCTACCATTTGCAATATCCAAAAGTTGATATTCGCCATAGGTAAAGGCTGGAGAAGATTTTCTCAGCTTGATCAATGACTTATAATAATCGTACATCTCTTGGTCAAACTTTGGTGTCTCTGTGTACGAATATGCTGAAAAATCAGATTGGGTTTCAGGTTCAAAAACTATGTCAGGCCAGATCAGCGGTTTTCTATTATCTGGATCATCAGCACCCGTCATACCCATCTCATCACCATTCCATATGTGTGGAGCACCCACAAAAGTAAATTGGTGTAATAAAAACAACTTAGCTTGATGATAGGTTATCTGCCCCGGTTTATTGGTTCTATATTGTGGATCTTCTTGTGGCTTGCAGAAAAACTTATATTTATTGACATTAAAAAAAGTGGAAAGCAACCTCGGTGAGTCGTGGGATGCGGCTAGATTCATCATGGACTGTTGCGTGTAAGCAGGATATTTAAGAAAAACTGAATCTAATTGGTATTTAAATTGACTTAAATTTATCTTGTCATTAGGTTGCGCAAAATATGATCTCGCTACCTTGAACCATTGGTAATGCATGACTGCGTCAAAGATATCACCCTTCACCCATGGCGCCGGATCCATGAGTTCATCTGGCCATTTTGTCCACCAATTTTCTCCAATCAAATAGAATTCAGGATTAATAGATCGAACATATTTCCTAAAATCTCGCCAAAATCCCACAGGTACATGTTCTGCCACATCGAGACGCATACCATCTATGCCATCTTCAAATTTTCCATCCCCATTTGGATCCATCCATCGCTTGCAAACATCAAATATGTGTTGCTTGACATCAAGATGAATATTTCCTTCGTAAGGATGACCAGGAATTTTACCATCAGTATCAATTTTGCGTAATTCTGGAAGATTTTTGATACCATACCAACCTTCATATTCTAGTTTGGTTTCACCACTTTTTCCATCTATGACAAACTTAGTATGATACCAATCCTTGAATGGCGATTTATCTAGATTTTTTTCTACATCTTTGAATGCCCAAAAGTTATTTCCCGTATGGTTCCAAGAGAAATCCATGACAACTTTGATACCTTCATCATGGAGTTTTTTGACTAAAGTTAAAAACTTTTTATCAGCTGTTGTCATCTTCCATGTAGAAGGATCTTGGTGATTTTCACTCGCCAAAATAGCTAGATCTCCTGCTATATCATCTCCGAAAGTAACATCAATGTGGTGATAATGTCGAGCATCATATTTGTGTAGCGAAGGCGCATCGTTGATAGGATTAAAATAAATGGCCGTGATACCCAAGTCTTTCAGATAAGGTATTTTTTCAATGACGCCATCTAAGTCTCCACCATATCGTCTCATCTGAATCGTTCGGTAAAAGTCCAAGCCTGTAGGTTTGGCCCAAGATTCTTGTTTGTACCAGTTGTGTCCCCACGGCGTGAGCGCCCAATCAGCGGGTAGAGGATCTATCAAAGCATTATCACAAGTAGCAGACGTAGGGTTGTTGTCGGGATTGCCATTTCGGAATCTCTCCACAAAAATTTGGTACCAAATAGCCTCACGTGCCCAATCAGGTGGAAGCTCGAAAGCAAGTTTTTCTTTTTCTGGATTGTCTGATTTTTTTGCCATACAGCTCTGAATTATCAGTATCAACGATAAAATACATATCCTGAACACCATGATTTACAAAAATTTAAGCGTAAATATAGTGTTTATCAAATTATTGTGAATTAAAGTTTTCAATTTAATAACTGAATCATTTGAAATGAGAATTATTATCTCAAAATCAAATCTTTGAAATTTATGATAACTATTTGAAATATATTGTCGAAATTTGTCTCCAAATCGAGTATATTTAAATATTTGTTAGTCAATTTAAAAGTAAACTTGTATTTTTGTTTATGACTTATAAAAACCTAATGGTATGCTATATTTGCATCATAATTTACAATAACAAACATGAAGATATCCAAGATAGAGATAAAAGATTTTCACCAGTTTAAGGATTTTTCCATAGACCTGACTTACCCAAAAGGACATGCCAAGGAAGGTCAACCTTTGGATAAAGTTTGCTTTATAGGACAAAGTGGTACAGGGAAAACTACTTTGTTGGAGTTAGTGCAAAATCCAATATTCGGGCATAAGGCAAATATTGTCTCAAAAATCAATCCAAGAATATTTATCGATAATTTAAGAATATCAGTATCTCATTCTTGGGCAGAATTTGAAGTAGTTTTTAGTCCAGATCTTCTTTGGGTTTGGCAAATTGAAAACTCAAGAAAAAATGAAAATAATATTGCAAGTGAAGTACTTCTTAAATGGCACTCAGAAAAAATACTTAAACTTATTTATTTTCCATCTAACTTAAATTTTGATTTAGATATTGAATATACTGAAAAATTTACTGAAGAAAAAGTAATAGACTTCAGTCAACAAAAAGTGGCTAATGTTTGGAATTTGATCTTAGGAAGAATTCAGAAATATCAAGAAGAAGAACTACAAATCAGACAAGAAATTGCAAAAACAGTAGAGCAAGCATCTAATAATCTTGACACCATTCAAAAAGCACTAAAGAAGCTCGAAGATTGGAAAAATACAGAGTTTAATCCTATACAAGACGTTGCTGATAATTGTCTGGACAGACTACTTGCAAATTTTAAACTGAAAGTCAAAACAGAACTTGATATCAAAACGAAGGAAGATATTGGTTTTATAAAGATAGAGGATTACAACAAAAACGAAATACCAAATGGACTTTGGAGTACAGGTACAAAACAAGTTATATTAAGTGCGTTGCCATTATATTTACTAAAGCCTAAACATACTATCATACTTTTTGACGAGCCAGAAAGATCACTATATCCAGATTTGCAGAGGACGATTGTGGATTTTTATTCTAGTTTGGCAGATGATTGTCAGTTTTTTTATGCCACCCATTCTCCAATTATTGCATCAAGCTTTGATCCTTGGGAAATCGTTGAGTTAAAATTTAATGAAGAAGGCAAAATCTACAGAGAAGTATATTATGAAGGTGAAAACCACATAGACAATTACAAATGGAATCCCAAACTCATGCGTTGGGATGATATATTGCAAAGAGTATTTGACCTTCAAGATGATGGGTCACCACTCAGAAGGGAAAAATTAAATGAGCTGGCAACTTATAATGTCAAGTATAGAAAATTGGAAAAAAAAGGAGAAGTTGATCGACCTGAAGCAAAAGAAATCATCAAAAATATCGAAAAATTATCTAAAGAACTGTCAAGTTGGAATTAAGATATGAGAAAAATTGATAAAAATTATGATGAACTTTTATCTACCCTATACAAAACTTGGGTGGATGCTTTAGAAGCAAATGGATCACGACACCCATTATCGCGAACGTATTATGATGATGTGGCCATGGAATTATATAAGTGTCAAAAAGGTGTTTGTGCTTATACAGAACGATGGATTTGTCCACAGGAATTATACGTTAGTGACGTTTGGGTAAATGGTAAATATCAAAATGAAGATAGTGCAGAATATCGCAGAGTAGATCATGCAGGTGAAATGGACCATTTCGACCCGAATCTCAAAAAAGATAAGTATTGGCTATGGAGTAATTTGTTTATGATAGATGCAAAGATTAACGGCATTAAAAGCAATGAACAACCATCATCATTCTTAAAACCTGATTTGGACGACTATTCGCCAGAAAAGTATTTTGACTATGATGAAGTAACACACAAATTTATACCAAATACAGAGTTATCTGACGAAACAAGGGCAGAAATACAAAATATGATTGATAATGTGCTGTTTTTAAACCATGGTGTTGTAAAAAACGACAGGAAAGACTTTATAAATAGTGTAAAATTTAAGCAAAAATATGGTATGACACCAGTGATTGATAGATTTTTTACTGCTGTGAGTTGGTGTATTGATCAACAATAACTACAACAAATTACCAAAGAATAATTTTTCTTTCTCAACATTTTCAATTAATCACCGCGGGCACATAGATGGCTTTTTTTAGTCGGTTTAGATTTGAAAGTAAGCTTTTACATTCTGTAAAATTTATGTTATAGCCATCAATCCTTCCCAAACAACATCCTGAAAAACTTCTTTGTACTCGACGCTCTTGGCACTAGAATGTACCTAAGACTTAAGCCTGAAGTTGTATAAAACCTTTGGTTGGAATCGTTTTTATTAAAAGTCACGAGCGGTTGATAATCTGTAGAAATACTCAGTCTTCCAAGCGAAATTTCTGCGCCAAATGTCATGGCTAGTCCATTGCTTCTCACAGCCCTCTCGTACTCAGCGGTTTGTTCCACAGCACTCCGACTGTACAATCCTGCACCCATAAAAAAGTTGACTCTTTTAGTTAAAAGCGGGTAGTGTTGCTTGGCAAATATGGTAGTCAATTCCTTTCCCGCAAAAGTTCCAGGCTGATGATTGAGTTCCACTGTTGTTTTTTTTGCTACTCTTTGCGCAAAACTAATACCAAAGTCATCTCCTATACGAATACCTGCTAGTGTATTATACTTTTGAGCAACGACCGCAAAAGAAATCAAACTAAAAAAACCTACAAAAATGTACTTGTTCAAACTATTTAAATTTTAAAACTGACAAATTCAAAAAGACATCCACTTTATCAATGCAATTAAGACGTAAATAATTTCATTTTTAGTACATTAAATCCAAATAAATATTAATAATCAATACATTATACCAGTTAATACAAAACCTATCCTCCAAATTACCATCTACTAAAAAGTATTAAGAGTATGTTTAAAAATTTTCTTAGTTGCTAATCAATAGGTTATGGTTCT
>DAOLFJ010000323.1:0-5167 GCA_035326365.1 Saprospiraceae bacterium
GTCAAAAACATATTTCTTTTTAAGGTCAAATTTAATTATTTCCATTATATTTGCACTAGAACCTGATTTAATATCATCAGGATATAGATTTGCATAACCTTTCAGCAAGATACTTGCAACTTCATATTTGCCCGAAGCACTCATATCATCTGCAATTAGGTACATGTAGCGCTTTGATATTTCACTTTTGGGGTTTAGTTTAATAAGTTCTATAGCAAAAGTATTGATATAGGCTTCATTTTTAGTTTCTTTACATAAATCTATAGATTTGATGATCAAAGCTTCTTTTTTTCTAGGATCGGATTCAGTCATTATTTTTTCTCCCAATTTCTGTAATAAAAGATTAAAATTATCCAACGTTGGATTTGATTTGTATGCTGATTCTAACGATGTGATTTCATCCACTTGTGTATTGCTTGTATCTGAATTTTTACAAGAAAATAAAAAGAGGGCAGCACATAAAATGATAACTCTGAATACCATATATTTAATTTTGAAGAAACAAAGGTATTAAAATTTAAAGATTTATACATACGATTGTGTTGTTTGAAATTAGGAATTGATTATAAATACTATTTTCACATTAGAATTGTTGATCATATTTAAAACCTACTTAATTAATCTATTAAACAGTAACTGATTTTCAATGTGTCAGGATGTCAATTTTTCACAAACCAATGTTTCATAATGCTATTTTTTTGACCTATATTTGAGCGAGATTTTTCATTTTTTTAAGCCAAATTAAGGTTTAGCCACCATTAAAAAACAGACCTGATGAAAAAGTGGGTAATAGTTCTTATGATGTTTAGTACTTTCAATATATATGCACAAACTGATTTTCCATATCAAAAACCTGATGATGCGATACTTTCTTTAGCTGACGCAAAACCTGCTCCTGCATTAAGACTAAACGCAGACGCAACCGTTGGTGTACTGCTTTTTAGAGATGGTTTTAAGAGTATAGAAGAACTAGCTGCACCTGAAATGAAACTTGCTGGACTACGTATAAATCCAAAAACAAACGCTCCGTCTCGTACCACATATTTTTATACCATGAAGGTTTTAGACGTCATCTCGCAAAAGGAGTTTGAGATCAAAGGACTTCCAGAAAATGCAAAACTCTCTAACTTCTCGTGGTCTAATAGTCAGCAAATGATGGCATTCACCAATACGGTGGATAATGGAGTAGAATTATGGGTACTGAATCTTGCATCAAAGCTGGCATCCAAACTTACTGGCCCGATTTTGAATAACAATATTCTAAATGGAGCTATATGGTGCAAAGATGATCAGTCTTTACTTGTGCCGACGCTTGTGAAGGGGAGAGCAGATCTCATAGATACACAAGCTGCCATTCCAACAGGACCCGTCATTTCAGAAAATGATGGACAGAAAGCGCAAAATAGAACTTATCAAGATCTTTTAAAAAATCCATATGACGAACAAAATTTTGAAGTGCTTGCAACTGCTGAGATTTCAAAAGTGGATCTGAATGGAAACCTTACACCTTTTGCGCCTGCCGCAATGTATGCAGGTTTGAGCTTTTCACCTGATGGTAATTATATCATGAGTTATGAAATAAAAAGACCTTTTTCTTATATCGTAAATTTTGAGAGATTCCCTACGGATATTAATATTCTTGACAAAACAGGAAAATTGGTTAAAGTATTCCTTCAGATTCCGCTTACTGAAGAGTTACCAAAAGGATTTATGGCCGTCAGGAAAGGTCCTAGGAATGTCAATTGGCGCGCAGATGAAGCAGCTACTTTATTTTGGGCAGTAGCATTAGATGGTGGAGATCCTGCTGTGGAAGTAGCAGAAAGAGATGCTGTTTATACACTACCTGCTCCTTTTAATGGAGACGCCAAACTATTAGTAAAGACCAAAGAGCGTTTTGCTGGCATTCAATGGGGAAGTGAAAAGGTCGCCGTTCTTTATGAGAGATGGTGGAACACAAGAAATGCTAGAACTTTGTTTTTTAACCCATCAGATAATACACAAAGTCCTAGATTGTTTAACGAACGAAATCAACAAGACACTTACTCTGATCCAGGAAGTTTCGTCACCAAAAGGAATTCTTTTAACCTAAATACTCTTGAAATCATTGATGATAAGGTTAGTATGATAGGAGACGGCTACTCAGCAGCAGGGAAATTTCCATTTATTGATAGATATGACTTAAAGGATTTTAAAAAGGAACGCATCTATCAAAGCAAGGAATCTGATAAACTAGAAGAATTGCTATCTTCTATTGATACTAAAAAAGGCATCTATTTGACCAGATTGGAGTCAAAAAATGAGTACCCTAATATATACTTAAGGGACTTAAAAAAGATATCTGTCAAACAAATCACTTTCCACAGAAATCCTTTTGAAGTATTAAATGGTGTGCATAAGGAAGTCATCAAATATAAAAGAAATGATGGCGTAGAACTCTCTGCCACCTTATACTTGCCTGTGGGTTATGACAAAGCAAAAAAAGAAAAAATGCCTATGATTATGTGGGCATATCCAACAGAATACAAAGATAAATCTAGTGCAGGTCAAGTCACTGCCAATGCCAATGAATTTACATTTCCTAATTATGGCTCACCACTTTATTGGCTTACAAAAGGATATGTCATATTGGATGATGCCGCATTTCCTATCGTAGGCGAAGGCACTAATGAACCAAATGATACCTTTGTGCCACAACTCGTAGCCAACGCAAAAGCTGCCATAGATGCAGTGGATAGTTTGGGATATATTGATAGGACAAAAGTTGCAGTTGGTGGCCATTCTTATGGTGCATTTATGACGGCCAATTTGCTCACTCATTCAGACTTGTTTGCGGCAGGCATAGCTAGGAGTGGCGCATATAATAGAACGTTGACACCATTTGGATTCCAATCAGAAGAGCGAAATTATTGGGAAGCACCTGAAGTGTATGATGCAATGTCGCCCTTTCAGAATTCTGATAAAATGAAGACACCACTCCTATTAATACACGGCGAAGCAGATAATAATGCTGGTACCTATCCGATGCAAAGTGAACGATATTTTAATGCTTTAAAAGGTCTAGGAGCCACAGCAAGATTGGTCATTTTACCGAAGGAATCACATGGGTATTCGGCCAAAGAATCTATTATGCACATGTTGTGGGAGCAAGATCAATGGCTAGATAAATATGTCAAAAACAGAGACAAAAAGATCAAACCTTAATATAGACATAATACTTTAACCATTCATTTAGCAGGTTTTATATCTACTTTTGCGTGAAATTTGTTTAACATAAAATATACTCCATTTGAGAACGAAATTTATCCCTTTTATTATCCTTTTTGTTTTGGTTTGTACATGCCAAGAAGGAATGTATGCCCAAAAGTCGTTGCTCAAAAGTGGCCCGCTATTAGGACCTACCTCACTTAGAGACGTTACATTATGGCTTCAGACAAAACAAGAAGCTACTGTTCATTTTACCTACAAGGCCAAAGGAAGTAATGACGTATATAGGAAATCTGATCGAGTCACTTCTAAGAAAGTAGATGGCTATACTGTACAAATTCATTTAAGTGATGTAATTCCTGGTACAACGTACACTTACAAAACTTTTATCAATAACCTTGAAGTTTTATTACCATATCCTACTGAATTTACAACACAACCGCATTGGCAGTTTAGAACCGATGCGCCAGATTTTACGTTTATAGCAGGGTCTTGTTTTTATGTAAATGATGAAAGTTATGACAGACCAGGCAAACCGTATGGGGGAAACTATGAAATTGTAAACGAGATGTATAAATCAAAGCCAGATTTAATGGTTTGGTTGGGTGATAATATTTATTTGAGAGAAGGAGATTATGAAAGTCGATCAGGTATTTACCAGAGACATACCCATACTAGATCATTGCCAGAGTTACAGCCATTTATCAGTTCTATTCCACAATATGCTATATGGGATGACCACGATTACGGTCCTAATGACTCTGACTGGACCTATCCATTAAAAGATCATGCATTGGAAGCATTTCAAGACTTTTGGCCTTCTGAATCTTATGGTGCTGGAGATACAGAAGGTGTTACAAGTAGTTTTGGATGGAATGACTGTCAGTTTTTTATGTTGGATGACAGATGGTATAGAACTGTGGAAGTAGAAAATGGAACTATATTGGGCGATCTTCAAAAATATTGGTTCAAGGAAGCGATCAAAGCGAGTAAAGCTCGATATAAATTTGTTGCGGTCGGTGGACAGTTTTTAAGTGATTTTGCAGGATTCGAAAATTTTGCAAATTACAAAGAAGAAAGAGCAGAAATCATTCAGTTTTTAGATGATAATGATATAAAAGGTGTGATATTCCTTACAGGTGATCGTCATCACTCTGAGATTAGCAAAATGGTGACCGAAAAAGGAAATGTCTTTTATGATGTGACTTCTTCTGCTATCACGTCAAGCACTTACGACCATAGCAAAGAGCCAAATACATTAAGAGTGGAAGGTAGTATGATATCAGAGCGTAACTTTGCAGTGTTTAAGGTTAGTGGTGATAAAAAAAATAGAAAATTGAGCGTTGTGTTTAAAAATGCGACTGGTCAAGATGTGTATAGTTATGAATTTGGGAATTGAATTTTATAGTTTTTAAAATTATTATTAAAAATCCCATTTAGGTAAATAGTTTATAAATTTTAATTGAATTAATTTGAGAGATTTAATTTTAGTATTTGTATTATTATTACACACGTTATTACTTTCGGGTCAGTGCCCAGAAGTAGAGGCAGTTATGATTGATGCTTGTGCTACTGAACAAAGCAATGAGTTCGTAATTATAAATTCGGGAGGCGGTTTTAATACCAACAACATAATTGTTGATATTGATGCAAACAACAATATTATTAATTCAGCAAATAATGATATAAACACAGATATGGACAACCAACCTGGTTCTCCTTGTGGTCTAGTTAATGGAAATATTTCTAATTTCAGTGGTTGCTCAAATCTTATATCTATAGGGCCAGGTTTTAATGTACCAGCTAATTCCATTGTAATCTTACAAATGAGTTCAGCATCTCAAGCTTCAGTATACGATTTTAGTAATCTCTGCGGTTTAGGCGAATGTGTTTATGTTATTGCTAACAGTTGTGCTAGAAGCGCAGGAGCATTTTCAAATAACACAGGAATGGGTACAAGAAC
>DAOLFJ010000324.1:0-5164 GCA_035326365.1 Saprospiraceae bacterium
AATTCTTTGGCTTGTTGGATGATTATAAATTGGTGGAGCCTGATATATTGAAGCTTGATTTTTGTAAGAAATGATATAAATACCGTTAATGGCAATTAGGTGAAATAAATCATCCTGATATATATATTTTATTGAAGTAGTTATGTGCTTTAAGTCTTTATAAGTATGTTTCATGTAATACTTTGTTCCATTCTTAAGAATATAACTTTTTTCAGTTGCCACTATTAGATTGTTTTCAACCTTATCAAATAATAACATATTGGTTTCCGATTGATTTGCTACTAAAATTTCTGTTGTATTTTTACTTAAATCAATTCGTTCAATCGATTTTTTATCATTTATATATATCAAATTCTTTTTATTATCGTGGATAAGTCCTGTAATTTTTTCAGATTTTGTAGATTCTATGAGCTTAACATTGTGCAGATTAATTTTAAAGATACCGTGATTTAATGTGGATATCCATAAATCACCTTCTCTGTCCAGTAAAATGTGTGAAGGATCTACTCCTTCCAGCAATTTGGAAATGGGTTTATTATCCACAATGTCTTCCAAGCTAGGATACAAAGAGACGTCTTTTCGAGTTGCATTTAATCCGATGTACCCCAAGGGAGTTGATATAATGGACCGGATAGTTTCAAAATTATAATTAACAAGTTTACTTTTATGGAATACATAGCTTGCATCAAAAAATGATAAAAGTATAGTTTTTTTGTCTTTATATCCATAGGTAAAACCTTTAAGTAATGACTTATTGTTGTAGGGAAGGTCTGTCAATTTTTTATGCTCAACATCTAAAAATCCAACAGATACGAATTTGCTACATTCATTGTTTAATTTATAAAAAGGTCTAAAGATAAAATTTGTATCTATTGATACTACATTTAATTTTAACTTATTTTCTATCTCTATAACCTTTATGAAATTATCTGATACTTTTTCGTAATTTATCGTTAGAATACCTGTTGAGTCAATTTTAATTATAGGATGGCCCCAAAAAATTAAGAAAAGATTCAAATCTTTATCCACATGAAAATCAAGCAGAGAATTAGAGTGCTTCTTATATTTCTCTAATAGGTGATTGTATTTATATGGTACAATTGAATCTGAATTCACTTGGTAAATAAATACATTTTTAGAAATAGTAGTCATCCATATATTTTCATCTTTGTCCAGTTGCATATTCATAACTGCGACATCAGTCAAGCCTTCGCTTTTTCCATATCGTTTAAAATTATATCCATCATATCTGCAAAGTCCCCGATCAGTAACGATCCATATATATCCCTTTTTATCTTGCAAAATACGGTGACACTCATTGGATGGTAATCCATTATCAGTGGTAAAATTCTTAAATGGATAGATTGAATTTTGCCCCTTTACCATTAAGAAAGATAACAAAAGGTAAATAAAAAGTTTAATCCGCATGATGTATTCTTACCTCACCTTCTCCAAAAATTCCTGCTTCTTCCTCCTGCTCACCGGTATGTGCATGCCATTGCTCATAAGGATGTAGCCACCATCATCTTTGATAAATCGTTTCACATGGTGCATATTGATTAGAAAGCTAGCATGTACTCTTACGAATTGGTCAGGATCAAGTTGTTCTTCTATATCGCTTAGGGTTTTACTGACTATTATATTATTATCCTTTTCTAGTACAATTTTGCAGTAAGCCCCGTCAGCACTACAATACAAGATATCTTTGGGTTCTATGAAACTGATGCCTTCGTGCGTATTGACTGTAAGTCGTTGTGTATTGGTGATGGCCTGCTTAGTTCTTCGCCATGGCTGAGAAAGTATGTCTAGTTTCACTCGTCCTATGACTTTGATGACATCTTTTGGGCTGTATGGTTTGAGAAGGTAATCTACCGCTTCGTATCTGAATGCTTGGAGCGCATGATTGGCATATGCTGTTGTAAATACGATTTTGTACTTTCGGTATTCTATTTGATCGAGCAACTCAAATATGGTTTCTGCGCCTAACTGCACGTCGACAAAGATGAGGTCAGGGTTTACTGTAGTCAACAAAGCTATGCCTGAAGGAACATCTACTGCATGTCCACTGATGGTCACATCCGAACAATATTCATTGATAATGGATGAAAGCAACTGATAAGCTGCATTTTCGTCTTCGATGATGGCAATTTTAAGCATAAATATTTTAGGTGGCTAGGTAATTAACAACGCAAATATAATAGGAAAATTCAAAAACCACATATAACTTTTGTTATATGCCAAAATAATTAATTTTTTATATTGAATCCTAGCATTATAGAAAAACATATCAAATACACTGACATCATCTACTCTAAAATTAGGATTAACAAATGAATCGTTATAAAAAAGCAAAAAAGGCCCACCGAATTAACTTCAGTGGGCCTTTTAAAATATCTAATTTCTGGTTAGATTAGTCGATCATGATCATTTTGCCATGAAGTACTTTATCTCCAAATTTGATCTCATAAATATATACGCCTGATTGTATCAAATCAGATCTTTGCAAGCTTATTGTATTAATCCCTGCTGCAAATTGGTCCACTTGTGAAATCACTTTTCTACCTGTATAATCTTTTACTTTGAATGAAACCATTCCATCTGTTGGAATTTCAAAAGTAACTGAAGTATTGCTATTCCAAGGATTCGGGTGATTGCCTATCAAAGCAAAATTACCTTCTGACGAAGTTCTCCAATCTATGTTGAAAGCTTTTGTTTCCATATCGCTATTTACATAAACTTCTGGTTTCACTTTGTTATCGATCTGTAAGAAATCACTTAGCTTTCCAGATCTCAGTACTTCTACTTCTAGAGTAAATAAGACATCTCCATCTGCCACTAATTTACCATTTGCAATAGATAAACTCATTGCCATATTTGAACCATTAGTAACAAAATCTTCACCATTAATTTGCAAAGCACCTTCTTTGATGTCACGTATGATCATATCATTTGAAGCAAGACTCATTTGCATACCATATATCGTATGAATGTTATTTGCCATAACTGGTATTTCTATGATTTCGCCTTTTGATACTTGTCTATCAGCAACTTGATATAACTGATTTGACCTAGAGCTAATGTCACCACTATTGATATTTCTACCTTTAGCATTGTCATTCACATCTCCTACTTTGATTCCTATGAAATCAATATTCATACTACCCGAAAGATTTTCAATATTGTATTCTTCACCAAATGTTGTCATCCATGGGTCTGTTGGGTCAGGGAAAACAAAGCCAGCATCAACAAATCTCCATGAAGTGTTATTAACAAATGAAGGATTAACTCCAAGTATCAATTTTCTAATATCAATCAAGTCAGCTGCTGTGATTTTACCACTATTATTTGCATCTGCCGCAATCAGTTTATAAGGTGATTTCAACTTCTCAATGCCTAAGATATGTCTCTGAATCATCACTAAGTCCAATGTACTAATACCATTTGCATCATCACCATCCTTACTTGGGATCACTTTATAATCACCACCTGTATTCATAGGTATGAACGCATAATTACCATCAAAATTGGTATGTACTGGACCTGCTTCTCCACCTTTCAATTCTAGAATTACATCTTGGATAACATCATTATTTTCTTTGATGGTCTTACCAGAGATAACACCTACAAGCGGTGAAGGACAAAGATTATCATTATCTTGCACGATTACGTAAGTTGAACAGAATGATGTGTTGCCATTTTGATCAGTAACCCACATTTGGATATCTTGCTCACCAAGGCCATCGCAATCAAAGACTACCAATGTATCCATCAAATCAGCTGAGAATGAAAGACTTAAATCATAACCACAAGTGTGGCTGCTCTTATTGTTAAAAAATTCTGGAGTCAGCATCAGCATAGGAGTGTCTCCTGAACCATTACCATCTGTATCCATTAAGACCAATGGAGCTGACAAACCGAAATGACATGTAGCTGTTGGTGCTTTTAAAGTTACAACTTCAAAGTCGAATGCATCAGCCGATAAATTACCACATCTATCTTCTACTGTAAATGAAATAGTATACGTTCCTACTTCAAATGAATCTACAACTGTACGCGAATTTCCGGTAGCTACTACATTTGCGCCTTGAGTTATGGTATAATTCCAAACAAGATCTGCTGCTGGTGTACAATCTAATGCACTTGCAGAAAGTGTAACTAATCCTGTAGAACAAGCTAAAGTTTCGAAAATAACAGTCGTATCAGAAACCGTTAATGTCGGCGCAACATTGTCCACAACTTTTATTTCTTGTTCATATGTCCATGTTACGTTTGTACCATCACTATTTTTTTGACACCAATCGATGACCGTCCAAGTTCTGATGATTTTATAGCATGCGCCATTTGTTGTGAATGGGAAAACTACGTCGTCATGTCTCATACCTACTAGGTCACAAGCATCTTCTGTAAAAATAGGGAATGATGAACTATCAGGTAAAGTCTCAGGTTCTAGACCATCAAAATCACACTGTCCAAGGGCAACGTAATCTTTTGGCCAATCAATACTTGAGCCTAAGAAAGGATTATTATTTTCGAATGTGATTGTTTGTGCACAAGTACCATAAATGATGCCCGTACCTGAAACTGTAAAAATACGCTCTACTTTTCCAATACCACATTGGCTTCTATTGTCTGTTAACGAATGTCCAATAATGTTATTTGCAGGACAATTATCAGTAATAATTGCAGCTCCAAATGCAGCATCAGCACCAGCATGGCTAGGATCAAAAGTAAATAGACAATCTTTAATGGTTAAGTCACTAGGACACTCTATAGTCGGATCAACTTTATCTTGGACATTCACACTTATCATACATATATTGGTATTTGTACCCGCATCTGTAACAAGTAATTGAAGCATTCTAGAAGTATTAGCATCAGCACAACAGAATCCAACTTTATCGTACCATGCTGTATCTGCACCAAAATCACATGGATCTTCCATTCTTCTGATTTTTAATGTCACTGCACCACACTCATCAAAACTTCCATCATCAACAGCAGTTGCTGTTACCTCAGTGTACCCATTATCTTTAAGACTGACCGTAACATGTTGGTCACAGATTGCCACAGGATCGGTATCGTCTTTTACTGTAATATTATAAGACATAGAGGAAGTGTTACCACATTCATCGATTGATGTATAAGTGATCTCATTTACACCTAC
>DAOLFJ010000325.1:0-5139 GCA_035326365.1 Saprospiraceae bacterium
AATTAGATATTCTTACTCTTCTTCTGAAGTATCTTCCGAAACTACTGGTGCAGCAGGTGCTACTGGAGCTACTACAGGTGCAGGTTTTGCTTTTGGCATTGTTGCAACTGTCTCAGCTACTTCATCCAATTTTGGTGTGATGCTTACCCAAGTTCTATCGTTTTTACCTCTTCTGAATGTAACAATACCTGCTACATTAGCGTGAATGGTAAAATCTTTGCCTAAGTATGCGTTTTCACCTGCATGGAATTTAGTACCTCTTTGTCTCACGAGGATATTTCCTGCTTTTGCATATTGACCACCGAAGAGTTTAACTCCTAGTCTCTTACTATTACTATCACGTCCGTTATCCGAACTACCGACACCTTTTTTATGAGCCATTTTTTTTTCTTTTTTAGATTAGATAATGCCTGCTAACTTACTAGTTACGCAGAAATTGAATCAATTTTAATTTTAGTAAAACTCTGTCTGTGACCATTTTTCTTCTGGTAACCTTTACGTCTCTTCTTTTTGAAGACAACTACTTTGTCACCTTTTTGGTTTCCTATGACAGTGGCATTAACTTTGGCATTGCTCAATACCGGCGTGCCTACACGTACACTTCCGTTGTTATCTACCAGGAAAACCTGATCGAAACTAACAGATGCACCTGATGCGGCTTCTAACTGGTGGACGAAAAGCTCTTGGCCTTCTGTCACTTTGAATTGCTGACCAGCTATATTTACGATTGCAATCATGTGATTAAAAATTTTATTATTTAAAAATGAGCACAAAAGTACGTAATATTTATTTTCGTTGGGAATAAAACTTCTATTTTTTTAACGAAAACTAGACATTTTTGTACAATTTATGATAGAAATGATTGATTTTTGCATTAATTTTCTTTGACTTATTCATTTTTGCCAAGTTTTATTTGAAATCACCTTTACCATTCAGCTTGATTATCTAAACATTTTTTTTTTCAATAACAAGCGTTTTTCCTTTACTAATTACCCATAAAAACGAATATGTCTCCTACGATTATAGATAAGCCGAAAACTAAGATCGACAAAAAGGTTTTAAAAGCATTGCAAGTGTATGCATCTACAGAAGGTCAAGTAATCATACATGGATTTGTCAAGACTCAGCATGAAGACATGTTTATCAGAATATGGCCTACCACCTTTTTATTTGATCAACATTCGAGTCACCAAAGTGAACTTGTGCATTATGAAAAAATAAGTGGATTTCCGACGTGGACCTTGGTTCCAGCCCATTCAGAATTTGTTTTTACTTTAATATTTTCAGCATTACCCAAATCTTGCATTATCTTCGATCTAGTAGAGCTCATTCCACAATCAAATGGATTTCAGGTGAAAAACATATTACGCAATGATACAGATGTATACTATCTCGATTTTAATGGATAGGTACATCATCATAAACTTACTCCAATCCCCTACCCTTTAGTAATTTTATAATTTCATCACTCTTTCGATAACCATTGGTGACTAAATATAATTTGCCATCAATCTTGGCTATTAATGATGGGAAGCCTTTAACGCCCATGGCATTTGCAAGGTCAAATTCAGAATACGAATCCGCTTTCGCTTGTTTGTCCTTGAATCGTTTGTGAAATAACTCAGGATCTATTCCGAATCGCTCTCCGATATGAATATAGGTGTCGATATCGGCAGGCAAGTTATTTTGAACATAAAAGGACTCTTGTACTGCCTTGAAATATTCGTAACCTACACCAGGTTTTAATGTATTAGCAACAATTACTGCACGACAAGCAGGTTCAGTATCATACAATACGTCTTTTTGATCTAAGATGGAGAAGTTAAACTTTTGACCAGAAGCTTTCTGAACGTCTATCCAATGATCGTATAAAAATCCTTTTAATTCGCCCATAGTTTCGGTACCTCCTGCTCTCAGTCCACCCATGACCATTTCAAAAGGTACATTAGGAAAAGCAGATCTGACTTTATCCAATTCAGGTGAAAAACCATAACACCAAGAACACATTGGGTCACCTATATATATCAAGGTATCGTTTTGGGAAGTTGCCAATTGTGTCGTGGAAAGCATGAGTAATATTAATAAGGTTTTCATGAAAAAATTATGGTAAACAAAATGACTATTGAAAAACAAAAAAAGTTAACAACTAAGAAGATGCTATTGTTGAGCATTCAATTAATGTAATGGGTATTTACAAGATGACTTTTCATTGTCCCGAAACTGATAAAAATCATATTTGATAAAGAAGTAAGCTCTTAAGTTTGTGGTAATAAAAAGTGTTGTATTTTAAAGATAACCAATAAAAACAAACAAATGAAACTCACCAGGAAATCCACAGTCCAAAATATATTTGACCAATTTAATGCACAGTTTCCATACTTACATTTGGAATTCTATGATTATGAAAACAGTATAGATCATGCACTTTATCACCAAGTATCACATCAAACATTATTGGAAGACCTAAATCCTGAATTAATTGACACGGTATTTGTTGTAAGTCCTGAGATGACAGTGTCAGATTTTGAAAAAATGATGAAAGATAAATACCAATTGCATATTCAAGTATTTCGTCGATCATCAGATATTTGGCTACAGACATCAGCAACAGATCATTGGACCCTAGAAAAACAAAACGGAAAAGGTCATAGGTCTACATTGACTTACGACATAGACCCAATCAATATCTCAGATTTTGATGTAGAGTAACTTTTGCTGAATTTATATAAAAGACTCAACTTGAACTATGACAAAAATACACCTTTCTTTTTTAGATCCATGATCGCTGCCATCAATACTTCCAAATCTTCAGCAGTATTAAATCCATTAATGGAATATCTCAGATAGACTTTGGCATCATGCCGCATTACTGGAATTTCGATCTTGTATTCATCTACAAATGTTCGATAAAGTTTTTCTGGATCGGGTGTTTTGATTTCTACACTTAACATCTGGCCAATAAAATCATCATTTAATGGAGCCAACAAAGGACTGTCGAGTAACTCTGAATATGTGTTTGCATAAGTTTTCACCAAGTCACGAGATTGTTTTGCCACTGATGTCCAGTCATGCGTTTGCATAAAATCAATAGCATCAGCTATGCACAAACTAGCTGTATAATCTCGCGTACCATTGAGCGAATGCCAATCTAGAAAGGTAGAATGCGATGGAAAAAGCGCTTCGTATCCCCAACTAACAACCAAAGGTTTGATATCAGGTTGCAAAGATTTTTTGACATACATAAATGAAGAACCTTTGGGTGTCATCATCCATTTGTGGCAAGCACCAGTATAATATTCTACATCTAAAGCATTCAAATCCAAAGGAATATGACCAGGGATATGTGCGCCATCTACAAAAACGGGAATACCCAATTCTTTAGCCCGGGACGCTACTTCTGCAATCGGAAGAATCAATGCTGTAGTGCTCGTGATGTGGCTGATAAATATCATTTTGGTACGTTCCGTCATGCCTGCAAAAAGATTATCGACAAAGGTTTTTGCATCGATTAAAGGCAATTGGATAGGTTGGCGGATGTATTTGGCACCTACTTGGCTACAAACCAATTTCCAAGCACGATCACAAGCGCCATACTCTAAATCAGTCGTCAGTATTTCGTCACCTGCATGCCATTTTATACTTTTTGCAATGGTGTTGACAGCATAGGAAGGATTGGGTACCATGACTACATCATCAGCATCACAAGTGATATAAGTAGCTAATGCTTCCCTAGATTTTTTGAGATATTGGTTAAGTCTTACGGTCATAAACTGAACAGGATCTCGCTCCATCTCTAGTTGATATGCCTGATACCTTGTGAAAATTGGTTTTGGACATGCGCCGAAGGAACCAAAATTCAAAAAGGTAACGTCTTCATTGAGTAAGAAATGAGATTTTAAAGATTGTGCTGTCATGAATTGGATGATTATGGTGTAAAAGTAGTGGAAAAGAAGTAACTAAAATTTCAATTCCACTACCTAGTTTTAAAACTTAATGCATTACTCGTAAGATATGACTATCGGTGGATTTTGATATTTTTTGTAAATACTATATCCAAAGTATAAAAGAACCAGCGCAGCAATAATTAGAACTCCAGTGCTCCCAATTGTTTCAAGAATTGAATCAAAAAACCGAGATTTCCTATCTGATCTACTGTTTCCTTCTACTGAAACGAATGTTCCCGCTTCCATTTCCAAAGTCCTTCCATACATAACATAAGCAAAAATAGGTGTTAGTATAAACCCAACTAAATCCCATTTTGCCGCATTTAAGGGCGTGAGCTGTGTTTCCTTCTTAGACCAACCTTTCATTTCGCTGATATATTTGATGAATTCTTCCTTGTCTGATTCATTTGTAAAGGTGATATCAGAAACGGAATTCCCAAGTTTCATACCAACATGTGGATCAACAGTAAACCCATCGAAAGTTATTTTTTTCATATCTTTAAATAACAACTCACCTTTATCGACTAAAGTCACTTTTTTATTCATTATTTCATTAAATTCGTCAATAGAACTAACTGATTTACTGATAAATTTAACTCCATCCTCGGCATAAAGCATAGTTTTTGCTTTATCACAATTTACTTGAACTAATTTTTCCATTCTTTAAAGATTTTTAATTTTGATTTGAATTCTGAAAAGACAAAATTAAAATAAATATGTCTTTACAGCATTTATTAATTCAATTATTTCAAATAATTAAAACCCATATTTTAGATACCATTGAATATTCTCTATCCAAATCAGTCAAAGAATCCTTACCTTTGCAGCGATTTATAATCAAAACAGATTCAGATCCTTTCATGAAACAAAAAATAGAAATCCTTGCGCCTGCCAAAAACCTGATACAAGGCATCGCCGCCATCAATGCAGGTGCAGACGCTGTTTACATAGGTGCACCGCTATTCGGTGCACGTACTAATGCTACCAATTCTATAGATGATATTGCCGAAATGGTCAGATATGCTCATCTATTTAAAGCACAGGTTTTTGTGGTGATCAATACAATTTTGTATGATGACGAACTCAAAACTTGTCGCGAACTGATCCATAAATTATATGATATTGGTGTGGATGCACTCATCATACAAGATATGGCAATCCTAGAGATGGACCTACCACCTATCGTGCTGCATGC
>DAOLFJ010000326.1:0-5137 GCA_035326365.1 Saprospiraceae bacterium
AAAAGAGATAATCGACGTTGAAAAAGAGATAATCGACATTGAAAAAGAGATAATCGACGTTGAAAAAGAGATCATGAACGTTCAATCGTGCAATAGGAAAGCTTCTTAATCAGAAAATTATGTGTATCTTCAGGCAAGATGCCTGTGGATACTGCATCGTAGCATGGATGCTACGACGAACGATGAGATAATCAACGTTCAATGTAAACTTTTTGGCGTACTTGTGATAAAGATTTATCTCGGACCATGGGAGTATTTATATATATCAGTGGCTTGAAGTTTCGTATTTTCTTAAGCACATGTGACTTTTTCGGGAGACCCTACATAGCACTCTTTTTACTACTTTTCATGATTACAATATTATTTTTAACATCATCTCAGATTATTCAAGGGGCTGAAATATTTTCAGATATTTGTTTTAAATAAAATGCTTAATTAACTTATATTGAAGTATATATATATTATTAAATTATTAAGTAGAAGATATACTATTATTATGCGTAAATTATACTATATGAGTAGCTTTGTAATTATTGTACATTTGCGTTTATTATATTTACAGTATTATTAAATTTTATTTTTTAAATTAATAAAACTCATAACTCATGCACGCTCAAACAAATATTTTAATAGTAGACGATCATGAAATAATATTTAGTGGTATAAAACTCATTGTGCAAAACGCCAGTGAGAAATATACATTAACCAATTGTTACAATGGCGACGAATGTTTTGATTTGGTGCAGAAAAATAACTACGATTTACTTATCATGGATGTTAATCTTCCTGACACAGACACGCTACAATTGTTTCAATTGTTATTAGTAAGAAACCCTAAAATCAAAATACTTATTTTTAGTATGAGTCCAATAGAGATGTATGCAAAAAGGTTTTTGAAGTTGGGCGCTTATGGATATCTAAGTAAAGAATCGTGTAGTGATGAATTTCTTAAAGCTGTACGAACAATTTTAACAGGGAAAAAATATATATCATCTGATGTAGCTCAAATTTTAGCAGAAGATGTTATCCATGGTAGGGACGGTAATGTGTTTGAAAAACTTACTGATAGAGAAATTGAAATCATGGGATATTTGCTTAAAGGACTGGGAGGGAAGGAAATTTCTAAAATCACCAATCTCCACACATCTACGATCGGAACCCACAAATTACACATTTATGAAAAATTGGGTGTAAGTAACGTCATAGAACTCAAAGAATTAGCGGTTCTATATAAATATTCTTGATTATTATATATTTAACTCTATTGCTACATCAGTTCCTTTTCCGATTTCCGATTGGATATAAATTTGTGCATTTAGAATTTTTATGATATCGTTTATAAATACGTAACCCATCCTAAAGCTATCTTCTCGTATGGAGTTCCCTTTGTAATGCTTGTCGGTAAGCAGGGTGATTAATTTTGAATCCATTCCTTTTCCTTCATCTTTACATCCAATAATTATAGTTTTTTTAGTTGAGTAATAGGCATAAAGTGTTATGGTGCCTTGATGGCTAAATTTTATACTATTGCTTAATAAATTATTTAGCACTATTTTTAACAATTGTTTATTTGTAATAAGTGCTACATTGGGTTGGCAGTCATTAACAATGGACAAACGCCCCCTTTTTACTTTGTCTGAATTAACATGAAAATTGATTATTTCTGTCATAATCTCATTAATGCTAACCCGTTCTTTGTCAAATTGATTAGTTTCTACTCGATATTTTGTCCAAGTGAGAAAATCTATGACAAAAGTATTGATGCTAAATGCGGCTTGCTTTACCGTCTCAAGATTAGACTTAATTTCATTTAAAGTTAATCGTTCTAACCCTAGTAAAATTTCATTACTTATAGTGCCGATAAAATGGATAGGTGCTTTGATGTCATGCACCATCACAGAATGAAACATTTCATTTTGTCTGATTTTTTCTTCGAGTTCGATGTTGGTATGTATTAGTGTTTGATTCCTTTCACGGATAAGTGCTTCCAGTTTTATTTTTTGATGATTCAAATTATAAGTGTACCATTTAGCAAATACAATAAGGAATCCGATCCCGGTTAATGCTGCTATACTTATAAACCACCACGTTTGGTAGAAGTAGGGCAGCATTGTCACGGGATAGGTAGTGTAATCATAGGCGTCAGGACCAAAACCATTTCTTTTTCTGATTTCTATAGCGAATGAACCGTAACCGGCATTTTGCAATGTGATGTATCTTTTGTCATCTAGATCTTTCCATTCATCTACATATCCTGGGATGCGGTATTGAATTACGAGATTGTCAGGATGTCCATAGTAGGCCGTACTGACTTCGAGTTTGATATCATTGATATCTTGAGATACAGATAGTGAAGTTGGTATGGTATCTTGAAGCTTTCCGTTTAGCGTCAATTCTACGATTTTTACAGCATTGGTAGGAAAATAGGCAGGAACAGTCATAGGGTCAAACTGTACTAAACCATCCATACTACTAAAGCTAAATCTCCCATCTTTGAGCTTGATGGCCGGCGACTGACAGCCACCGTTGAACTCATTGGTCAGAAAGCCTGATTTCTTATCATAATAGTAGTAGAAAATATCTTTTACCTTTCCATCCAAATAAGCTTTCATATCCTCTAATCTAGTCCGAAACAAACCATTATTTGTAGATATCCATACATGGCCATGCTCATCAACTAAGGCGGTGTGTGCAAATTTTAAGTAGCCTTTATTGTCTAATGGCATGTCATAGAATTGGTTGTCTACTTTGAGCAGAAAGCCTTGACCATAAGTGCCGATAAATGTCATAGTATCATTAAGTGATGTCATGATGCGGTAGTCGGCTTCTTGTAATGTGGTGACAGGTGATATCTGATCATTTTCTATATCTACTGTGTATATATTTTTATTCGTCAGTAGATATAAGATGTTTTGAAGTTTATCGTAGTATATATATTGACCATATTCATAATTGTCAGTTAGAAAAGGCTTCAAATTTAGTCTTCTCAATTCTTTAGATGTATCGGTTTCAATAATGTTATGGTAATGTAAATGAAAGTATCTTTCACCTGATGCTTTACAAATTGACAATATAGGGTAAGAAAGCGGTTTTAATGAAATTTTTGTTTTGACTGCACCTTTAAATCTTATCATGAATTCGCCATCTGCATACCATATCCATCCTTTATCATCAATCATGTTTGCAGCTCTATTAAATGGGTGATGAATTTTTGGTGTTTTTCCTGTTGTATTTTTATTGCCATTTAGGACTATATAGTTGTTAACCAATATTGCTGATGAATCAATCTCCAACTGACTGTAATAAGCATGTCCATTTGTGAAAAATAATGGGTCTAAATGAAAAGTATTTGACCTTATGATATTAAACAATGTCGGCTTCACTTCGTAGAGTCCATTTTGTGTACTACCAAAGTAAAAAACTTGGGTTTTAGAATTATACTGAGCACAATGTATTTGATCCGTAACAGGATCTAATTCCACATTTTTAAGAATGGCTGTTGCACTTAAGTGGTTTTGATATAAATGGAACCTAAATATAGTTTTTTCATAAAGACAGAATGTTCCAGCATCTGAATTAAATATTAATCCTTTTCGAATTAAGTCTAATGGTAGTGTCGATTTAATTTCTTGCTGATCTTCATTGTATATATTTTTAAATAATTTACCATCTTTCGTTAGGCCTATTAGAAAAGTATCCATAAAAAAATATGATTCTAAATTTTCAAATGCTTTATCATATTTTATAAAATACAGTGTACCGTTTTTTGCAAAATTCTTGAAATTCTTATAACCTAAATGATGAGTATAAAAATATATATGTTTGTTTACTTCACTCAATTCAATGACTGTGTCGCCAACATCTGAGCTTATAAACCAATTCTCATAGGTTTCTGATTTAAAATTTATTTTATCAATTTTATAATTATTGTAATTGTTTTGAAATATGTTGCCCTTATCATCTAGTATAAATAGGTTTTGATTCCTATCTTTATGGATATAGTGAACGCGAGAAGTAAAACGAAAATTTATTAGATTTTGTATTTTTTTTCCATCAAATATACAAAGTCCTCCTTGTGTACCTATCCAAAGCTTATCATTATTATCAAACATCAATTGAGTAAGATTATCTTGCGGCAAGCCATCTTCGGTAGTGTATTGAACTATCTGTGTGTTTTGGGAGATACACGGTTTCAAAACTAAAAAGGTTAAACTGATGAATACAGATAATATTAAGGTATAACGCATGATTGAATTTAGACATCTTAAGACCACAAAATACATGTTTTAATACTCATCTAAATTTATTTTTACAAAAATAGAAAAATTACTATATCAATAATGTAAAAACACTATATATGATCATAAATAAACATATCACCTTTGTGCCATCATGTAATACAAAGCATGAACCGTCCGACCTAAGCACCTGAATGTAATAGAACAACTCATCATTTTAAATATTTAAATTTTTAATTAATATGAAAGTTGTCAAAATTTTTATTGCTTTTTTTCTATTCATTTTTATATTTTATAATATTTCATACGCTCAATCTTGTAATTGTAAGGAATATATTTATTTAAATGAGCCTGGAATTGGTGCCGTACTCAAATTTGAAGTAGGTGGATCAGTAGCACTTTCTGAGGTATCAGGGGTTAATGGTGGTATTCCGCCGAATCAACATTGGTATCCAGGTTTAGGGGTTAGTGATTTGCCTAGTCCCCACGGTTTAGGTACAGATTTAAACGGAAATTTGTATATTGGATCCACGGCCCAAATACCATCTCAGTACAGAAAATTTAATTGTGATGGCCAAATAAGTCCTGTGACTTCAACTACTATTACTAATATTACTTCCAACACATTTAATATATTTAGTATAGGAAATACACTTTATGCAACACGTGCTGGTGGTCCATCGGCTTACAACACATGTACAGGAGATCTCATTGGGTCAATGTGTCTAAATCATATCGATAATGTTACACCAGTATCTTCTTTGGTCTATTCTCCTGATAATGGAGAGAGAAATATGTGGGGTTTATCTTACAACGATTATACAGAAATGGTGTATGTTAGTAGGGATCTTATTACATCAATTTACGCTTTTGGACGAGCAGAATTGGAGGCTGGAATA
>DAOLFJ010000327.1:0-5128 GCA_035326365.1 Saprospiraceae bacterium
TTGATAACTACCACTTGGTAAATGAGATATATTTATTGTGAAACCATCTCCAATTCCTGACCAATCGATTGTTTTACGCATTATTTCTTTACCTGCAATATCATAAATTTTAGCTACAGTTGGTGATTTGACAAAAGTATCCGATTGTTGAACAGAGATATGGTCATATGATGGATTTGGGTAAATGACAAAGTCTCGTGAATGATCGTCTGAAGTAGATACCGTGCATTTGGCTAGGATTTGATTTACAGATCTGCAGCCGGGGAAGTTGGTAAAATCTACATCAATGATACCTCCTGATTGTACATGATTACAAATACTTTTTATAGAACAGTCAGCTAAGTTCATATTACCACTAATAATCACTCTATCAAAATATTTCACGTTTTCTAAAGAAGAAATGTCTGTAAGTCTCTTGTTTGAATACAATTCTAATCCACCAAGCTGAGTATTGGTAATCATAGTATCAATATTAGAGAAACTAGACCCTAGAGACTTCAGTAAAGGACTCCCAGCAATAGTAAGACTGCTAATCTTCTTAATTTTATTGAAGATATTCAAATACAATAGGGAATCATTCTGTGATATGCTTAAAGACGCGCGGTCTTTATTGTTTTCTATATTATTTAAAATATCAATTTCTTTTAGCGAAGTATTAAAGGAAATCTCAATTCTATTAATCTGTATTACGTTGTCAAATCCTCGTAAATATTCTAAACTAGGGTTATTTATAATTTCAAAAAACTGAATTCTTTGTACATATGCAAATACGCTAAAATATTTTAAACGAGCATTATGATTGATTAAAAAAGCGAGTGAAGAAAAAAGTATGGTATCTCCTGTGGGAATACGTGTAAAATTTGCTAATTCAAAATCAACCAAACTTTCATTATTCACTATTGCCAATGAATAAATAGTGCTACTATCAAAAGCTACCAATCTTTCTAATCCAATGTTAAATGAAATATTTAATAGACCTAGTTTTTTTATTTTTTTAAATCCATATATTTCTTTAAGTTTATATGTACTATCGACACTAAAACTTCCTAACTGTTCTAAATGATCAAATTCTGAGATTTTTTCCAATTCTGGACAATTCTTTATCCTTAAGGATTCACTTATAACTTTTAATGAATCAAATCCCGACAGTCTTTTAATGGATGAGCTATTGACCAACAGACTACCCAGAATTTCTTGTATCTTATAAAGTGAGTCAGTGTTATAAATTTCAGTACCGACCAACTCTAAGTCTCCATTTATGACCGTGCAATTAGGATAAAATTGGTTAAAACTATCGATAGACTGCTGACTATCGAGTATGATGGTTTCGCAAGACTGTGCTGTTATATAATCGGAAATCAAAAGTAATGCAATGATGCAAATATATTTTACTTTTCTCATCATCATATTTTTATAAATTTAATAATATCTCCTGTTTCTATAAATCTAATACCATACATCCCACTTTCAAGATATGAAATATCCAATGGGCTTTCGATGACCAAATTGTTTTTGATCACTACCCCTGAAGTTAATGCAATAATCTCAGCTTTTCCTCTCGGTATTTCTTCCAAATACAAAAATTGAGACGCAGGCACGGGATACACTTTTATTTTATGGACATATGGTATATCCTCAGTGTTGACTTCACAAGGTATGGCATTAATTTTATTTGCGTTTCGCCTAGACATTTCATGTACAATTATCCTATCGAAATATGGGCTTTTACTTTCGGGTGTGATATATACTTTTTCTTTAAATCCGATATCTTGTATATCATCTGCATCAGGATTGTCTATCAAATGAAAAAATGGCGATGCTATCGCAGTAAATACTATAATCTTGCCATTTGGCGTCAGATTTAAAAAACCAAAATGTGGAAATGAATCCAATGTCCACGATACTCGATTCAATAGTGTGTCTTTATAATTAAAAATGGTATCCATCTGATTAAAATAATCAACCTTAGATAGGTCAACCCTACATAATGAATATACGCCTCCTAGATATAAATATCTGCCCGATGGGGAAAATTCTGCTGCCATGTATGCTCCTCTAGAAGATGGCAAATAAAATGAATCTACTACAAGATTTGTAGTCTTACCTGTACACCTATCAAAATCCATGGTTTCTAATACAAGTGGAAGTGCGACAGGGTGTCTATAGTTAAGCCGCACCAACTTATCTCCATTGAGGCTAAATCCAGTTGTACCCCATCCTGTATTAATGTGTTGAGTATTAATATGGCTCAAATAATATTTTTGTATGGAAACTTCAGTATTATTCTTGATTAAAATTGAATAGGCATCACTAGAAGCCAAACAGCCTACTACAACCCACCAATC
This sequence comes from Saprospiraceae bacterium, assembly GCA_035326365.1. Taxonomy (GTDB): domain Bacteria; phylum Bacteroidota; class Bacteroidia; order Chitinophagales; family Saprospiraceae; genus OLB9. The sequence continues at coordinate 2,346 of DAOLFJ010000327.1, forward strand.
TTGGCCATTTGCGTGTTGAACGCAATACACTTCCCTTGACAAAAAATCTTCTATAATAATTTGATTTTTTTTATCTTCATCGACTTCAAGTCGTCCATTTTTATTTAGTTTGATTTCGGTTTTTAATAAACTGCTTGCATATCTCACAAATTCATACTCACCTGCCTCGAGCATATATGGCAAAAGGAAATTATCTACATCATATACCAAAACTTTATTGAGATGATATAAAACAAACAAAGAATCGCTGTCAGTCGGAACCAAAACCGCACTCACAAAACCACCAAAACCTTCATTATACTTGATATTTGGGTTGTACTCAAATTGTGGTTTGAGTGAATTATTCCAACCCAAGCTGTCTCCGTTTTCAGCCAATGTACCATCATTATTTCTTATTTGGTGTCCATTATAGTATCCAAGCAATCTGCCGTCATGATCAGAAATAACGACAGGTTGCCTGAATCTATGCTCCACTCGTATGGTATCCATATGGTAGTCATCTATTTGCTCATCGTAATGTAGATAAACTGCCGGGTCAACATCGCTCCCTTTCAAAAAAATATTTGTTGTATTACTTTGCGAAAAACATAAAGTAACATAACATACATAGGTATAAAAGAAAACAAATGCCCTCATAATAGTGGTACCTTACAGTTTTATAAATTTGAAAGGAGTATCGACGCCACTTATGGATATAAAATAAACCCCAGGATTCAAGGCAGATATATCCACTCTTTCAGAGCCATCTATTCGCCATGTAGACTGCACCTGACCAAAAATGCTCCAAATTTCTATTTCACTTTCTCTGATTGCTACATTAATACCATCTATATTTATATAAGTGGAAGCTGGATTCGGGTATAGTGATACATTGGCAACGTCTTCAGTTTTAGTCCTGATTTCTACGCATGGATCACTTTCATATTGGTATTTATGAATAGAGCACAATAACCTTGCTATATCTCCGCCGGGCGCATCTACTTCAGAGCAGTCATTTGCAAGGGCAATTATTTCATTTTTACGACTTGCATTAGGTACCAATCCTTTTCTGGAGTCTAGGTACCACAATAGAGCATTCTGATATTTCACTACAGTCTGTTCTGTAAAACTCATTGCACTGATATTAGCATGTTCGACAGCGATGGCATTACTAAGATTGTTCCACTCTAGATTAGCATTAACTGCATTTTGGGCTACAAAATTTTGAAAAACCTGAATTTCAGTTGGAGTTTGTGGGAAACTAGATGGTTGTGTTGGGCCTGCGACTGGTGCAAAATACAATTTATCCTGGACTTCATTAAAATTGGGAAGTTTTGCTACATCATGTACTTTCAGTATCTGAAAAATATTATGTACCACAGGGTCATTCAGTACAGAAGGACATTTTGCGATGAGCTTCAAAATTCTTTTTAACTCCTTGTGACAGCTGCCACTGATAGGAAGGCTAGAACTGTAGCACTTCTGATATATCGACTTAATTGTTTTTATATTGAAATTATAATGCTGACCTGAGCAATTATTTGGGTCATTATTGACATTAAACATTGGACTACATTCATAAGCTGAAGTGCCGGTTGCTTGGAATACACCAGGTGGGCTACTTGGAGGGTTTTCACTCGCTTCAGTTCTGACTCTAAAATAAGAGTCATCTGTATTCAAATTTGCAGAAGCAATAAAACCATATGTTGCATAGTTATAAAAATCATTGCCATGGTCGATTTGTGGAGGAAAAATACCATTTCTAAGATCCATACCATATTGGTCGGCATAAATCTGATTATCTTTAAACACTAATCCTTGAAAATCTGTTCCTGTTAGAATGTTATAAAAAGAAATCCCCCTCTTAGGCGTTTTTATATAATTACAATTGAGACTTATATTTGATGCTTTACCCAAATAAATTGCATTATTTGACGATCTAAACTCATTATCATGAATGAAAACTTCATCACATTTGTCAATAGTAATTAATCGATCATAAAAATGATGTTCAACAATGTTATCATTTACAACCAAATTAGTCCCATCTAATGTAATGTTTGAATTAATCTCACGATTATTGCTTAGGATACAATTGTTACCAGCATATATTCCTATCCTAGTTAAAGTAGAATGTAATTTAGGGTTATTATCGATCAACACATTAGTTCCATCTATTAGGGAAAAAGGAAATAAATTTGTAAACACTTTGTTATTTGTAATTTCAAGTTTATTTGAGTATTCAAATAACACCCCTACATATACATTTTCAAGATCATTTTCTAATCCAATTTGCGAATTTTTAATCTTTGAATAACTATAACAATTATTTGCATCAATCCCTGCATTTGTACTCTTAATGTTCACATTGTTAATGTCAATTTTAGAACAATTTTCACATTTAATTGCGTAATCATTTGTTTCAAAAAAAGTGGTCGGGCTATTCAATTGACCAAGAGATTGGAATGAAGCTCCATTTTGTAAACTAATGGCAATACATGATGGAGATTCTTCATCTTTGCAATTTGTTTTGTATGTACACATTCCATAATCACCAATACTAGCATTGAGTCCAGTAGTAATAGGACTGGCAATAAATTTAGAATTCCAGTTTGCACATCCGCTATTCTCTCCAAAATAGAAGGTTTTTATATTTGTATAATTTGAAGATTGATTAAGAATTACAGATTCTACTACTTCTATTTTTTTAAAGCCAGAAATATTAGTAACTACAAATTCAACACCAGTAAAATACCCATTTACAAGTATTTCAGACGAAGCAATACTTCCTGTAATATTGCAAT
>DAOLFJ010000027.1:0-21557 GCA_035326365.1 Saprospiraceae bacterium
TACACCTTCCTAACCATCATCTTTTCTACTCTAGTTAGATACTTCCTATTATCAAAAGCAATCATAAATATCACCAATTGGTAAAAAAGAATGCCATAATTAGATTCTCCGAAAATACCGAACTCTGTAAATGAATTGATAATCACAGGGATTAACATGCCTAGCAACATGAGTTTTATCTCTTTATTTTCCCTGAAGATGCCGCGCAATGTAAATATCATCTGGAATATCACTAGCGTCAGTCCTACAAATCCTAAATTCATCAATACCTGCATAAAAGTATTATGCGTCATCTTGCCAGGATAAGTGTGTGTACTCTGAAAAAACTCTTTGTAGTCAATACGCATAAACCCAAAACCCAATAAAGGTTCTCTAGGCAATCCTTCACTGATCAATGCCTGCCAAAAAGGTAATCTGCCTGTCATACTCATGACTTCTTCGAGTCTTTCTGTGTCTCCACCCTTGAGTACTACTTTCCATATGGCTACCGGCGCAATAATAAGCATACCAGCGATGATAAGTGCTTTGAGTTGTTTTTTGTCAGACTGACTTATATGAAAGTAAATAATCAACAAAGCTCCGATCAATGATGATCTCGAACCAGTGGCATACAGGGCATAAAAAATGACGACCAATTTTACTATAGTCCATACTGTGTGATGCTTGCGATATAAATCAAAAATCAAGCAAGCCACACCTACACCGGCAAGCATACCGAGTTCATTGGGATTCATAATATAACCACCAAGTCTTGCTTCTTCACCACCATGGGTCAGCCTGTAAAATGTATCAGGATCGACAAACATACCTACGACAAATATCAGAATAAGGATAAAAACCGTATTGCCCAATAAATTGTAGAGTTTGGTCGTATTGTTGGGAAAGTAGATATTTAATAAGGCTATACTTTTGACAAAAAAGTAACAAAATACCAGACTTTGCATCGTCATAAACCATTGCAATGCACTAAAACCTACATTTGTACTCCACAAAAAAGACAAAAAACCAAGACCAAGATAAGCAAAATACAACCTTGATGCTAATACATTTTTTGCTACCAAAGTATCTGGCGCACCATTATTTACTATACGTCGGTAGATTAGATAGGATCCTATCAATACACCCATGCGACCTACTACTTTTATGACTCGTGTGATGATAATATTTTCGCTCCATGTAAAAAAGCCTGCCACCATTAGAAATAATAGTACAAATAGCCATGTATTGACACTTTTCAGAAATTCTGCCTCATTAAAATTTTTGTAACTCATATCCCGTACATCTCATCAAATTGTGGCAAAATGGCTGACCATGCAAAATGGGTTTTTACCATATTTTTTGCGTTTTCACCTTTGTGCAAAAGTTTATTTTTTTGCCATTCAGTGTAAAGTGTCATCAATCCTGTGGTTATTTCTTTACTGCTTTCATTGGCTACAGCTATACCAGCATCATATTTTTCTATGGTTTCGGCTACATTTGTTGCTTGACTCACTATGCAAGGCAAACCCATTGATGCTGCTTCTAATACAGAAGCCGGTAGGCCTTCGTTACGAGAAGGATGGGCAAAAACATGCATTTCAGACATGATGTTTTCTTTAACTTGACCGAATTTACTTCCGAAAAGTTTAACTTTATTGACTAATTTTTTTTCGATTATCATAGCTTGAAGTGTCTCCCTTTCATCACTATCTCCTAATATCCAGAGTTCTGTGTGTGGCATCTGTTTTGTAAAAGCTTCAAAAGCAGCGACCAATAAATCCAGACCTTTGGTATAAATATCCAGTCTTCCTACAAATCCTATGATGAATTTCTGGCTATCATTTGCCACTGCCAAAGTCGGTGGCTGTGACTCGAAACCATAAGGAAGAAGAAAACTTTTATTATTATCAAAGATCGTAGCCAATCCCAAGGTCTCGCTTTGTCCGATACAATGTATTCTATGAGCAGAGCGAAGGACATTTTTTTCAAATAGTTGAAAATACAACTTCTTAACCAAAGCACTTTTTTGCATGGCAATCGTATTAAATCCACCATGTGGTGTGACAACATATCGGGCATTGTATTTTTTGAGTGTGCTGGCTACTGCCCAAAATGTAGATACCCAAGATCCATGGATATGGAAAACAGCTTTATCAGCATGGGCTTTGATAGCCGCTTTTAGTGTATTGTCTAAGGCAAAATGATGTTTACCCAATGGAAAAAGTAAGGTTGAGAAGGCTCGCTCTGGAAAATTTTTGACCGGATCTTTTGTGATGCCCCACACAGAGACATTTCTACCAGATTCAGCTTGTTTGGTGGCGAGTTGGAATACTACTTTGTTGACGCCATTCATCCTTTCTGGATTGGCTTTACCCAAGACTATGTGAATGATTTCCATAATGATTTTTCTTTTTTATGTAATGAATATTGCCATATGGCGAAGAGTACTAATTGGTTTAGCCCTAAGCCTATGATGGCACCCGTGAGTTGGAAATTTGAGAGTAAATATGATGCTGTCGATAGACTTAAGGCAAAAGAGATGATATATCCACTTAGAAATAAATGATTCATTTCATGCAATCTGATAAGCATTCTTACAGGATAATTTATCAATATGATTACATACAATATAACCATCCATCTGATCACAAAACCATAAGTGATATATGCTTTTCCACCTGACAAAAGTATGATTTGATCTGCAAATACAAACATGACTAATAGAATAATAACTACTGGAAATATCGTCTTGATGATAAGTGTTTTTAAATATTCGTAAGCTACTTGTTTAGACTGCTGAAAACGGATAGACGCTTGTGGTAAAACATAACTTTCTATACCTTGTAGCAATACATTGATCAATCCAAATAATGTCTGTACTAATCTAAATGCACCAAGTGCTTCTACACCTAAAATCAAACCTGATGTTGCCACAAAAAAATTGGATGTCATCCACTGTACAATTGCTGTGGGAGCTAACCATTGAGCTTGTTTAAAATGGGTCTTTAGAAAATCTAGGCTTTCTGTTTTGATATATGTTGAGTTAATCAAATTACCTATAAAAAAAACAATACTTGGCAAAAATCCCAAAGTCATTAACATTAAGACCTGTGATATGCTTAGTTTTAAAAAATAGGATATCGCAGCGGCGGCTATTTGTGAGAATGTCACCAATACTTCAATAACAAGAAGTATGTTCATCTTATTTTCGACCAACAATCTCTTGCGTACGTAGTCAAAGATGATCGTGGCGATTGCATAAGCACCTGCAGGAAATAATACCATCGACCAACCGAAATCGTAATATCTATCTAATAAGTAAATGAAGCACACAGCAAAAAATGTAATCAACATTACACCTAATTGCATTAGAAGGGTGGCAGATAAATAGCTCTTATTTTCTTTGTGACTACCATACAAAACCTGCATAGGTTGTATGACAAAAGCACTAGAAATACTCATCAATAAAAAAGTATATAACTGTATCGATACAAAGACACCAAAATCATAAGTTTGTAGCGTCCGTGCAAAAATAAGAATGGTCAAAAAAGTGGTACCACTATATAATGCTTGATCTAGGATAACTTTCGTTTTATCCGTAAATAATATGCTTTTAAGAACTAGTTTCATAGTAAAGACTTTTTGACTGGTTTTGCCATAAATTTCTTTACAATTTGGATCATCTCAGAGATTATATTTGGATTGTATTGATATCTGTTTAAAACGAAATGTACATTGGAAAATTTAAATTCATCACACAGTAGATTATATTGCATAATTGCTTTTTTCGGGGTATTTCGTGCATCCAAAAAAACCAAATTACAGTCGCTTATTGACATCCACGCATTGGACAATATCCCATCTGTAATACTTTCATTATTGATTAATACTAGATCATATTGATCTAAATGTTTGATGATATTCGTCTCAAGAGCATCAAGTGTTTTACGGGTGGATTTTTCAATATCCAATCGTAAATAATCGACATTTGACAGCTTTGTTTTCAGTGGACTTTCGCTGATATCTTCGATATTTGACAATATTCCTTCAGCGTCTAGAATAAGTACTTTTCTACCCTGTACTCCCAAAACTTCTGCGACATTTACAAGATGTAATATTTTCCCTTCATTTGTTTTGGCGGATGTGAAGCACACTATTTCTTTATCTTGGATCACTTCTTTTACAGACAAATTTTGAACGGATTTAAGGAAATGCTTTCGCAAGGCTTCAGGGGATTTTAAGTAAGGCGTATGTAAAGTTACAGGCAAAGTAGAATTAGATTCTATACTCTCCACGTCATTTACCCTTGCTTTTAAAGCATGTACAATGGTGATCAATGCAATTGCAAAAAACATACCCAATAGTGCACATACAATGATAATAATCGGTCTATTTGGTGATACGGGATTTTTAGATATCGCAGCAGGAGTAATGATCCTATGGAATGATAATTTTGCTGCACGTGCTATATCTGCTTCTATTTTTTTGTTATTGAGAAAATTGTATGAACCCTGAAAAATTTCGAAGTCTCTATTCATCATATTCATCAGTTTTTCTTTCTCAGGTAACCCAATAAATACTTTTTCAGCTTCTTCGATATCGGCATTCAGATTTTTATATTTTGTGTCTAAGCTTTTTTTAGTATTTTGTATACTTTCTACGAGATAATCAGTGTGGTCTTTGATCTTTTTGTCCACGAGTTTTACCCTTTCATCATTAGCTGTGTAAGTAAGTAGTAAGTCCTTTTTTTCGCCCTGCAATTGTTTTATTTTTTTTACCATCTCGGTAGAAAGCAAGTCTGTAAACGCTTCAAAATTGGGAGCTAAATCCAGAAAATTATCTTTACCGCGTGCGATATAGTCATTCAATTCGTGGATAGCCTCAAGATTCATTTTTATATTGGTCTTTTGGATTTTCAGTTGAGATATCTTACGCAAATCTGTTTCTGTTTCCTGACGTATATTGATGATGTTTTTATCATCTCTATATCCTTGGATATTATTCTCTGAGTTGCTCAGTTTTTTTGTCACTTCATCTATTCTATTATTCAGAAATTGTGACGTTGTTTCCGCTGCCTGATATTTAATACTGATATAATCATCGATGTACGCACTAGCAAGAGCATTTACAAATACAGCGGCCTTTTCTGGTACAGCACTTTTGTAACTGATACGTATCACAGGCACATCTTTATCTACAGAAGTTACATCAAGGTTGGTCAATACTTCTTGTATCAATGCCTCTTTGTTTTTTACTTGATAAACATAAGTATCTATAATAGTCATGTTTGTTTTTTCTTCCAATAATGGTCTATTTATACTTACCAAAAGTTTTCCTCCTTCAAATTGTAGACTTTCATCCATTTTTCCAGTCAGGATAGTCCCTACACCTGGTAAGGTTAAGGTATAGTTTTCTGTATCTCTGACAGTAATGATAAAATCCTTTCCATACCACTGTTCGTCTTCTACCGACATTTGTAGATGGATAGGTGAGTCATTGTAAAGTTCTGTATTTTTGATGGCTCCTTTTCTATGAAGTGTCGTGTGATATCCTATTTTGTCTAATACTTTCTCAAGTAGTACATGAGACTTTATCACTTCTATTTCGGCTGCAATTTTATTAGCACTAGCAAACACGTCCAAGTCCTTAAATAAATTAGACCCTGTTACACTTTCTCCTACATCGGCAAGTCTAAGTTTTGTCGTACTTTCGTACATAGGTGTCGTATAAGACAGATACTTTTTTGCTATCCATATCCCTGCCACCATACACAAGATGATGACGGGTAATCCACGAAGGTAAGGTTTTAAAATTTTAAGACTTTCTTCCATTATAAAATGTTGTTAACTTGGTATGTATATGATAAAGCCATTTACATACCAAGATATATTATACTGATAATTAATTACTTATGAAATATTTGAAAAGAATGTATTCCATTAATTAGATACAAATCCAAAAAATGGAAATTTAAGTTGTTTAGAATGCGCCTATCAAAATGGCAGCAGAAGTTGCAGAAGTTGCAATAGGAATGATGGTAGAGATTCGTTTGTCAAACTCTTTATTTTTCTTTGATGGCGCTATGATGATGTCTCCCGGACGCAACTGAATATTGCGAGCACCTTCATCAGAAGCAATGGTTAGGTCTATATTTGCTATTTTAACTTTCGAACCATCTTGTCGTAATACTTTAATACTCTTCAGATTTGCATAATACTCAAATCCCCCAGCTTTAGCTACTAGTTCCAGCAACGAATTATTATCTTTATCTACATGGATGACAGCAGGATTTCTAAATTCGCCGAGCAATGTGATTTCTTTGTTCATCACTTTGACATCCACGATGGGATTAGCTATCCATTGACTGATTAGGCTTTTTATACTATCTTTCAGCATAGGTAATGTCATACCTTTGACCATCATGGTTCCAATTTTAGGAATTTCTATATTGCCATTTGCATCTACCATCAACCATTTCCCATAAACTTCATTAGAATTATAAATCCCGTACACCGATCCGATACTAAGCTCATCTTGTCCCCAAACACTGATATTTACCTTGTTGTCTATTTCTATTATGTGTTGATAATCAGCACGATATCTAAAAATACTATCTAACTTGATCTCTTCATTTTCTTTCTCTGGAGAAAAGTGGAATAGGTTTTGCGTTTTGCATGCATCTAATAAAAAGATAATACTTAAAAAGAGTATAAATTTTAGATTTCGCATTAGAAAAAAAGATTTGCAAGTTTTTGAAGTGGTTTATTTTTCTTGTTGATGATCAACTGATGGATTTCACCTATTCTATATAATACTTTGGTGATTTTATCAGTAGTATCAGTTCCTTTTATGATGTAATCAAAAGCACCATACTTGAGTGAGTCAATAGCTGTAGTCATATCTTCTTGTCCAGATACCATGACCACATAAATATTAGGATCAAATCGTTTGATTTTTTTTAATACTTCAAAACCATTTAAATCATCCATCTGATGGTCAAGAAGTACTATGCCAGGCTTTTCAGTCAATTGATTTAGACAAGAAGTCCCGTTTGAAAAGCAAGTCACATCGTCATATCCTAGATTGTGGAGATGTTGTTTAAAGATTGCAGACGTGAAGATGTCGTCGTCAGCTATAAAGATTTTTTTTGTATTGATCATGGTAACATATTTTTGTTATGTTATCATAAACGAAGGTCGTGCCAATATGCAAATATCAGATATTCAATCACTTATAAAATATAAAACAATTATTAATTCCATATATTGGAATCTATTCCACATGCAAGATTTCTGATAACTACTTTAATACACCATGTCAAAGCTATATTTGATCACAAAACATTACTTATGCAATGGAATCGATTACAAATTCGATACTTAAGTTTATTTAAAATGAACAAATATGCAAGTATTCATATTGTAACACTCGTCTAAGCATAGCAAATTCACAATACCTAGTCATGAACAAACTTTTCTATTTTATCATCATTCTTTTTGTTGCTTGTTCTGAGCCCAAAGATGACATCAATACTAATTCAGATAATCTTGAAATACGTGGTGCTGACATTTCTTTCCTTCCTGAACTTAGGAAATCTGGCATCACTACCCGAAATACTGCTGGTAATATAGAAGACATGCTCACAACACTTAAAGCTGAAGGTATGAACGTGGTAAGATTGCGTATTTGGAACAATCCTTCCAATGAGCACTCTGGAATGGCAGAGGTCACTACCTTTGCCAAGGAGATCAAAGCTGCCGGAATGAAGGTGTGGATTACAGTACATTACTCTGACTGGTGGGCAGATCCAGGCAAACAAAATAAACCGAATGCATGGAAAAATCTTCCGTTTGAGGCATTAAAAGATAGTGTGTATCAATTTACTGCAAAAATTATAAAAGATATAAATCCAGAGTATATCCAAATAGGTAATGAAATCAATAATGGGCTACTTTGGCCAGATGGTAATATTTCTAATCTAGCTCAGATGAAAGAGTTGCTAGCAATCGGTGTGAAAGCAGTAAGGGACCAAAATCCTGCTACTAAAATTATGATGCATTATGCTGGACACGAAGAAGCTTTTGATTTTTTTGACAAAATAAAAGACCTTGATTATGATCTGATGGGATTGTCTTACTACCCATTCTGGCATGGAAAAAACATGGATTCTTTATCCACAAATCTCAAAATTCTGGGTGATACCTTCGGTAAAAACATTGTCATCGCTGAGACTGCATACCCTTTCACTTTTGGATTTAATGACGAAACTAATAATGTGATAGGTTTGCAAGAACAGATACATCCTGATTTTCCACCTACGGTACAAGGACAGCGAGACTTTTTATTTAAAGTGAGAGACATTATTGCTGATGCACCCAAAGGTATTGGATTTTGTTATTGGGCACCTGAATGGGTTTCATTCAAAGGAAAAGCAGCAACAGATGGTTCTTCTTGGGAAAATCAAGCTTTGTGGGGCTTCGACAATAAAGCGTTGGCTGGAATTAAGGTATTTAATCCTTAAGTATTTTTGAGTAAATACGATGACTTAAAAATACTTTTCCACCACTTTTTCACGATAGTCAAAAATCTCTTGAAGTTTACTTTTGACGAAAAGCGTATTCGCTATTCTGCCTAAAAAACCCAATGGAAGGCCATAATTCACAATGTCCGTCATTTCTATGCCACCATCTACTTCTTTGAACCAATGCTGGTGATGCCAAAAACTATACGGCCCAAATCGCTGCTCATCCACAAAATACTTTTTGTCAATGACGTGTGTGATTTCCGTCGTCCAACTCATGGGAATGCCCAATACAGGTGTTACTACATAAGATATAATCTGACCAGAATACATCTTACCATCTCCAAGGTCTGATGTGATCTGAAATCCCATGTACTCTGGTGTTATCTTTTTGAGATTGACTGGTGAAGAAAAAAAATCCCAAGCCTGATCCAATGTGATGGGCAGAAACTGCTTTTTTGAAAGCGTATATATTTTCATTACTGTATTTAAATTTTTGAAATGGGGTAACATAAATTGGTTACTTTTGTTCTAAGTTTTTACTCAATCATAAAGCAAAAAGAATGTCTATACAAAACGGATTAGCCATCACTCTTCAAAATAGAAAAGCACTCAAAAAGATTTTGGACTTTCATTCCTTAGAACAGTTAAATCAAATACCCAATGGTTTTAACAATAATATCCTATGGAATTGTGCCCACGTCATCACAGTGCAACAAATGTTAACTTACGGACTGAACAATTTGCCTTTTGGTATTCCTAAAGAATTTGTATTTAGATTTACACCAGGCACCAAGCCCGATGCTGTATATGACGCTGCATTTGTATATGACGTAAAATCTTTGTTGTTTACATCCTTCGAGCAGTTTCAAGCTGATATCAATGACAATAAGTTTGTAGCTTTTAATCCATTTATGACCGCCTTGAAATTTGAGATAAATGACTTGGAGAAAGCAGTAGCCTTCAATCAATACCACGAATCATTACACATGGGACACATCCTGAATTTGATGAAGTTTGTTTGAGAAAGCAGCACCGTTCGTCGTAGCTTCTAAGCTACGATGCAGTATTACCTAGAATCCTTGCTTGAGTTATTTTTTTTATTTCTAGTATTGCAAATCAGGCTGGAAGCCTTGTGATATTGTATCTTAGCGGGGACGCTAAGACAAACAGCAAACTTAATCTGGCATATTGTATTCCTTGATCTTACGGTACAAAGTTCTTTCGGAAATACCTAGTTCGTCAGCTGCGTCTTTACGACGATTATTAAATTTTTTGAGCGCCTTGCGTATCATATCCTTCTCCATTTCTTCGATAGAAAGGATTTCTTCTACATCTTCTGTATCATTGTAACTACCACCTTTGCCAGGTAAGATGATAGGTCGGCTATCATAAGCAGGATAATCTTCTTCTTCCATGTCTTGAGGCTTTCTATCAAAAACCTTCTTAAATACAGCATCTGAACTATACCCTTGCATGGATTTTAGCGCACCTAAGTCAGGAAGTGTCAAGTCGTTGGCTCGTACCAATTCGTAAATTAGAGACTTTACATCACTCAGATCACTCTTCATTTCCAATAAGAATTTGAATAATATTTCTCTTTCTTGATAAGAAGACTCGCCACCTAGGTTAAATTCGCCACCTTTGCTTGGCAACAATCTACTCTTGATATGTGGAACCAAATCTACCAATTCTTCTACATCGAGTTCTTTGGCTTCAGATAATACACTCAACTGCTCCACCATATTTTTTAGCTCACGGATATTACCTGGCCATCTATAGTTTTCTATGAGAAGTTTGGCTTCAGGCGTCAAAGTGATGGAGTCGGATCTGTATTTTTCAGCAAAATCACCAGAAAATTTTCTAAAAAGCATGTATATATCTTCCCTTCTTTCGTGGAGTGATGGCACCTTAATCGGCACCGTATTGAGACGGTAATAAAGATCTTCTCTAAATCGTCCGGAATGAATTTTTTCTTCAAGATTGACATTCGTAGCTGCTACAATTCTCACATCTGTATTGAGTACCTTGGAAGATCCTACCCTCAGGAACTCACCACTTTCTAATATCCTTAGAAGATATGCTTGCGTATCTAGCGGCATTTCACCTATCTCATCCAAAAATATGGTACCACCATTTACGGTCTCGAAGTATCCTTTTCTTTCTGTCACTGCACCCGTAAATGATCCCTTTTCATGGCCAAATAGCTCAGAATTGATCGTACCCGCAGGTATTGCACCACAGTTGATTGCAATAAAATTGTTGTGTTTTCTAAGGCTTAATTCATGAATGATACGACTGAAAATCTCCTTTCCTACACCACTTTCTCCTTGTATGAGTACAGAAAGATCAGTCGTCGCTACCCTGATTGCTGTATTGAGCGCTCGTTCTAGCAGTGGTGACCTACCGATGATACCGAATCTCTGTTTTACGCCTTGAATATTCATTTTTTGACTAAGTTATCAGTTGATGGAATTGGATTAGTCTATTATCTCACCTCTCAGTGTTCCCGTGGTTGTAGAAGTGACATGAACCATCACATAATCTCCTGGCGCATATTCTGGTTTTTTAGGAAAATTGATCATCTTGTTCTGACTATTTCTACCTTTAAACTCTTGGTCAGACTTTTTGGAATTCCCTTCTATTAATACCTTATAAGTTTGACCTACATCCTGCAAATTATGTAAATGACCGATATGTCTTTGTTTTTCGACTATTTCGGCGAGTCTTCGTTTTTTTACATCTTCGGGTATATCGTCTTGATATTTTTTTGCGGCTGGTGTTCCTGGTCTTTCGGAGTAAGAAAACATATAAGACATGCTAAATTTTGCCCATTCTATCATGCTCAGTGTATCTTGGTGTTCTTCTTCCGTCTCAGAGCAAAATCCTGATATAATATCTGACGAAATAGCACAATCTGGTATGATTCTGTAAATGGATTCCACCCTTTCCATATACCATTCACGGTCATAGGTACGATTCATCATGGCTAGGATACGACTGTTACCCGATTGTATAGGTAGATGGATGTAGTTACAAATATTCTCGTATTTCTGAATGGTGTGGAGTACTTCGTCTGTGATATCTTTTGGGTGCGAAGTAGAAAATCTAATTCTCAGATCAGGATGAACATGGGCAACTCGCTCTAGCAATTGGGCAAAATTGACATGTTCTGATTCGTCAGGACTTGTCCATTTGTATGAGTCCACATTTTGTCCCAATAAGGTCACATCTCTGAATCCTCTGTCATAAAGATCTTGTGCTTCAGCAACTATGGAATATGCATCTCTACTTCGTTCCCTACCACGTGTGAATGGCACCACACAAAACGAACACATATTGTCGCATCCTCTCATGATAGAAATATATGCTACTACACCATTATTGTCAAGTCTGAGTGGTGAGATGTCGGCATATGTTTCTTCACGCGACAATAGTACGTTGATTCCCTTATCTCCTTCATCAGCTTTGGCCAATAAATTTGGTAAATCTCTGTAGGCGTCGGGGCCAACTACAATATCTACCAACTTTTCTTGTTCTAGAAGTTTTGACTTGAGACGCTCGGCCATACAACCGAGTACCCCGATCAATACATCAGGTTTCTGGCGTTTTATCTTATTAAAAATACTGAGTCTTTGTCTGACATTTTCTTCAGCTTTTTCTCTTATCGAACAGGTATTTATCAGAATCAAGTCTGCTTCTTCCATATCTCTTGTAGGTCCAAAACCTGCACCACCGAGAATAGATGCTACGATCTCCGAATCACTAAAATTCATCGCGCATCCATAAGACTCTATATAAAATTTTCTAAGACCTTCGGCAGCTTGGTCAAAATATAAGACTTCACCTTGTTTTGCCTCATTTATTTCTTTACTTACCCCTAAAAGGGTGACATTATCATCGTACATATAGGAAAAAGATATTTTTTAATAATCGGGAGTGCAAAAATACGACTTTAATTGTGGTTGTGTGACAAAATGGCAGACAATTTAGATTTGATGGTAAATATTTTGGATTTTCTCATTATGTAGCCGTTGATTAATGTGTTTTCCAATGAATTACTTAGCTTCATTAACTTCTATTCATGCGTGTGAAACCTTCCTTCTAATTTTATTGTTGGTTGTCTTTCAAACAAAATGAGTAATTTTGTACTTAAATTTTAATCCATACCATGTTTCTATATCCGAAAGATATTAAAGAAAAGCTCGAATTTAACAAAGTTATTGAATACATCAAGATGGAGTGTTTGTCAGAACTTGGCAAATCCTATTTTGACAATATAGAAATCCTGACCGATTTGGCCCGAATAGATCGATTGCTCAATGAGACAGAAGAGTTCAAAAAATCTATGGAACGTGGCGAACATATTCCATTATCAAGATTCGAATCCATTACAGATGATGTGAAATTGCTTAGAAAGGAAGGTTATGTGCTTGATATAGAAAGTATTAGGAATATATATTTGATAGTTTCTATCGGACAAGAGTTAATTAAATATTTCCTTGATACCGAAAAAGCAAAACTCAATCCACTCGTTAATGAACTGATTTCTAATATTATTATTGATAAAAACCTAACAAAAGAAATAGATAGAGTACTGGATGATGAAGGCGAAGTAAGGCCAAATGCATCAGAAGAGTTACTCAAAATTTCTAAATTGATAAAGTCAAAAGAAAGAGAACTTGATAAGGTATTTAATGACGAAGTAGAGCTTTATAAAAACAAAGGTTTCCTGCTTGATTCATTGGAGAGTTTGCGTAACGGTAGGAGGGTATTGACAGTAGCAGTGGAGCACAAAAGAAAAATCGGAGGTATCATACACGATGAATCCGCAACGGGTAAGACTGTCTTTATCGAACCTGAAAAGGTAATCGCTATAAACAATGAAGTGTATAATCTTTATGCAGAAAGAAGACATGAGATATACAAGATTATCAGAGCATTGTGTGCATTTATGCGTCCATATGCTGATGCGCTTTTGGTAATGCAACACACGCTAGTAAAACTTGATACGATACGAGCCAAAGCAAAATTTGCCTACAGAATATTTGCCAGAAAACCTTACACCCAAGAGAAACCCATTTTTGCATTTAAGACAGCATATAATCCAATTTTAGTCTTAAAAAATGAAAATATTGCTGATGCAGTTGTACCTTTTGACCTAGAGTTGCATGGAAATAATAGGATTTTAGTATTGAGTGGTCCCAATGCAGGTGGTAAGTCCGTAGCCATGAAGTCAGTAGGTCTTATACAATTGATGTTACAGTCAGGTATGCTCGTGCCTGCGGACGAGAACTCTAAATTTGGCATTTTCCATAAAATATTTGTCGATATAGGCGATCAACAATCACTTGAAGACGACCTGAGTACCTATAGTTCGCACTTAAAAAACATGCGTGTCACGACTGAAAACGCAGACAAATCAACGCTTGTACTAATAGATGAGTTTGGTTCTGGTACGGATCCCAAAATAGGTGGTGCCATCGCCGAAGCAGTACTCAACGATCTCAATCATAAAAAAATACATGGCGTCATCACTACGCACTATTCCAATCTCAAATTTTATGCATTTAAAGCGCATAACATTGTGAATGGATCGATGGAGTTTGACAAACATAACTTACTCCCTACTTTCAGAATGCATATCGGCAAACCTGGTAGTTCATTTGCATATGAGATTGCAGAAAAAATAGGCCTAGATCATAGAATAGTCACTTATGCGCAACATAAAACTGGCAAAAACGAAAAAGCCATAGACGACATGCTCATCACCCTCATGGCTGAGAAAAAGGAGTATGAGGACAAACTCTCATCTCTGATCGAGAAACAAGATAAGCTTGATAGACTCATGCAATCGTATGAAACACTCAATGCAGATCTCGAAATAAGACGTAAAAAAATAAAACTCCAAGCCAAAGAACAAGCAGCAAGTTCGGTCATGGAGCAGAATAAGGAAATGCAAAAGATCCTCAAGGAAATCAAACATTCCAAAGA
This sequence comes from Saprospiraceae bacterium, assembly GCA_035326365.1. Classification (GTDB taxonomy): domain Bacteria; phylum Bacteroidota; class Bacteroidia; order Chitinophagales; family Saprospiraceae; genus OLB9. Next base: position 14,495 of record DAOLFJ010000027.1, read on the forward strand.
TGAAGAGAAAGCATTGCAAGCTTCTATAGCGCTTAAAAAGAAACAAGAAGACACCATCAAAGAGCTAGAATCGCTCAAAATGGAAGTGTTTGCCAAAGAAATAAGTGCAAGTACCGAGAAAATAGAAGTAGGTTCATTTGTACGCATGCGAAATGGAACGAGTACTGGCGAAATATTGAGTATCAACAAAAATATGGCTGAAATTCAGATGGGATTTATCACCCTAAAAGTTCCATTGATAGATCTTATTTCAGCTAAGGAACCCATCGAAACCCGTACTACCAAAAGTGTCACCACCAATATTTCTAAAGGTGATCGAATAGATACCCAAATCGATATCAGAGAATATACCAAAAACGATGCACTATCGATGCTGCAAAGTTTTCTGGACAACGCATTACTCAATAATGCATACGAACTCAAGATCATCCATGGTGTAGGTACAGGCGTGATGAAAAACGAAGTCAAAAAAATGCTTAAACAGTATAAAGATGTCAAGGAGTTTTGGCATCCAGAGCCAGATCAAGGCGGAGAAGGTGTTACTTTGGTGAAATTTTGATGTAGGAAAGTTGGGTGTATTCCATTTTCCATTCATTTTCTAAAAAAATCCTTTTGACTCCTTTCAGAAATGGGATATAAAAAAAGTAAGTTTTATGAAAGTGCACTTTTGGGACACACCCATATGGTCTCAAAAACGTCTACTTACACCTATGTTTAGCCTATTCAAAAAGTAGCCGTCGCCCAATTCTTTGTTGCTGTAGATAGGACAAAATTGCATTCCAGTTGTTATGAAATGTGTTTTGTTTACATTAAATCTAAGCTCAATTGTCGGTTCGATTGTAAAGTTGTAACTATATCCTTCTCCGCCATACCATAATTTGCTCTGATATTCTGATCTTACATCAAGCCCTGCAAATGCTTCTATCCATTTGTGTGAAAGTAAATTATATTTGTATCCTAGGCTAAAACCTGACCCAAATTGCGATTTGAAAAAAGTACCATAAATACTTTGCTTGGCTGTAATGTTTCGTTCAAAGCCTAATGTAAATTCTAAACCAGAATAACCGTCATACGAAGACCCAATTTTAATAGAATTGAGTTTCCCTGGATTGTATTGACTGAAAAGTGGAAAAGATAGTAAAGTGACCGCTAGGAAAATTAATGTTTTCATTTAAAATATAATTTTAGTTTAACAATAATAACCTAACGACCCACAAAAGTATCTTGTGATTGCCTTAAGATAAGTTTAACGCACCAGCATTAAAATTTTAGTTTTTATTAACTTTAGGGTGGAAAATGATCAATAACAAATAAAAGAGAAGATAATAAATCAATTACTATAGCTTGTTTCAAATTTCTGTACTATTAAGGAGTAATTTAATAAAACCTATACCCTATTTACCGAGTAGAATCCCAATAAAATTATGATTGGCATGAAGCATTAAAATTACAAGAAATGCTATTCCAATACCATACTCATTTCTCAAATAAAAATAAAAGGTGTTTAAAATAAACCCAACAAAAAAAGTAGAAATCATATAAATATAGCTGAAATCATGTATTAGTCCAAAAGCGAGTGAAGAAATAATAATGACCACATTTTTTTTTGGAATGATTTTTATTAGAACTTCATTTAAAAATGAATTGAAAACTAAGGTTTCAAATAGCGGCCCGATGATTACTCCATACATCCATTTATCGTAATCTGATATCACCGAATCATTGCCTTTTGATGCCGTGAAGTTTAGAGCATATTCATTTGCAAAAGCGATCAATATACCCAGCGATTGAGCTATTATGTAATAAATAACCGTTTTTTTCATACATTTTGATTTTCAGTTTACTAAATCTTGCTCAAGCGTCTTTCCTAGGAAACAAATACAAGTAGTCCAGAAAATACAAAACCCTAATGGAAAAATTATTGGTCTGCACAGAATCAAATAATCCTCCTAGGTTGCGAAAGTAGTCACGTTCATAATTTTTATCAGAATTAAAGATTTGATTTTTCCACACGATTATAATATCACTACCTGGAGCAAATCGCCAGTTATACTGCAAATCTATATTAAAAATATTGACATTACGGTCATAAATGGGGTCGCCAGCTTCATTGGCCCCATTAAAATTAATATTGTCCACATAACCTTCTTCCGATAAAATTCCGAATGACTGATATCTAACTTTGTCCCAATAATGCCGGATACGCATATTAATATTCATGACACTATTGAAAGTAAATTTGCTTGTCAATGAATTTTCTACTATCAATCTATCTCGCACGCCCATGAGTATGTCTTCAGGGCCAATTTCTACATAAGGTAAAGCAAAGGATTTATTGACATATCCTGGTTCTTCTGTGATAGATGTTATAGTAGTAGCAGTAAAAATAGATAACTTGTCACTAAGCCTAAATCGTGGATTCACGCTTGTAGTAACAATATTTCTACCAGGCGCATCAAAGTCTCTTACGCTGAATCTTATATCATATGCAAATGGTTTTCTGTAATCTGATGACACAAAACCTCCTACATTGTAACTTGATGGCCAGATAAGTGCTCTACTGAAATCTGATGTCCTAGGTTCGAAGTAATCAAAGGTTTCTATAGGTTCTATTCTTCCATTAATGCCTAACGCAAAACGCGTTTTCCACATCATAAACCCTTCAAAATCAATTCCAAAATCAGAAAAAACATTAGGATTATATAATCTAGAATAAACAGAACTTCCTTCTATGCTATAACGTTGCAGTTTTTCATTTTTAGGTTTGTATTCTGTGAATCCTCCCTGTACATAGTAATATTGTTCATTTGGACTAAAAAGAAAACCCATATCATTTGGGTCATAATTTTCGGACTCGACACCATGACCGACTTCGTAAGTCCAATTGCCACTTATTTTACCTAGGTTAACATTATAAGTGTGGCCAAAATCGGTAGAATCTTGATACATTTTTTGTGATAAAACACCACTACCAGCGATAAAAAATCGTTGATCTTTTGTTTTGAAATTAAAAAAAGTACCCGTCACATTGGCATCATAATCACTTCCTTCACGGAGTACATTGGTATTTACTAAACTTATAAATGAGTTGTTTTTTAGGTTTTGATCTATAACAAATGCATTGTAGTTTGTGATAGGGTTTGTTTTTATATTTCTTTCGACACCATTTTGATCACTTATTGTGGCAAACTCCTCACCAACTATCGCATTAAATAGACCGATACCTGTCCCACTTTTTGTCCTTCCAGATATTTTGGTAGCATTAAAAAGCTGTGTAGTTTCTGGATTGTTGATGACTCGCTCTCCTTCTACTAATTTAGAAGAAATATTATCATAGTGTAGTGGTGAGCCTCCTATTCTCCTTGAATAAAAGAGATTTCCTTTATTAAACAATTCTGTGCCTTCAGTAAAAAATTGCCTATTTTCAGCAAAAAATACTTCGAACGGACTAAGATTTAAAACTTGTTTGTCAGATATTACTTGCCCAAAATCTGGAATCAATGTCATGTCAAGCGTGAAGGCATCATTTATTCCATATTTCAAGTCTAAACCTGCGCTGTAAGCTGTACCAGTTTGTAGTTTTTTGTCAGACTGTGCAGGGTCATAAGTGGTATTGACATAGCCAGAAAGATAAGGCGTTAGCGATAATCTGACAGGAGACTTTACATTTTCTATACTCGTAACTACCCCTGCTTGCTGCACCCAACCATCTATCAATGGATCTATCGGACTCCAGTAAGAATACTCCCTTAGTCTACGTATTTCTCTTCCGAATTGTACGTGCCATTCTTGAATTACTGAAGAAGGAAATCTCAATGAAGAATATGGTATTTTTATCTCCACTGTCCAACCTAATTCATCGATATTCACAGCACTTTCCCATACTGCATTCCAGTTGGTGTCTTCATCATTATTGGAGACAATGGCCTCTCCTTGCACTCCTGAAGCTGTTACTGTAAACAAAAACCCATTCAATCCGCTTTTGTACGTATCAAAAAATACAGAAAAATTATCTGCGTTGCCCACTTGATCTCTGAGCGAAAGCTCTTTCAAGATTTTGTCAGGTGATGTATCGTACATTCTTGCACCAATGTAGACTGCATTATTGTCATATATAAAATACGATTCTGTTTCAAAGGTAGATGGCTTACCTGGTATAGGTTCGTTTTGCACAAAAGTAGTCGCTTTTTCTGATGAAGACCATATATCTTCAGAGAGCATCCCATCTATTTTTACGATTTGATTACATCTATTTGCTTTAATAGATTTGTTGGGATTAGCTGCATTTATATTCTGGGGTATTAAGGATAAGAATGTTGCTAGAATGTATAGTATATTGAAAGCCTTCAATCTGTGATATTTTGATCTTGCAAAGATAGGATTAAGATTTCGAATGAAAATCGATATTAGATCAGTTTAGTAGGATTTTGTAAATTTTTCTGATAATAATGGCTAAGAATAACTGCAATTATACCATTTGTGATTAACTTTGCATAAACAATTAGACTTTTTAGATGTGCCACTCTTAACCGTGATTTTGGTTAAGTCACTAATCGGATAATAAGTAGTTAGTAATATTCTGTATTTTGAAATTATCTACTTATATCTTCACTTATCCATTTCAAAAAATCATTTTATAACTTGAAAGCAAAAAAAATCCTAATCATAAGGTTCAGTTCTATTGGAGATGTAGTGCTTACAACTCCTATAGTACGTTGTGTCAAAAAGCAATTGGACGCTGAGATACATTTTCTCATCAAACCATCTTTTGCTCATGTCATCCATGAAAATCCTTACATAGATCACATTCACCACCTAAAAGAGAATATTCAAGACACGATTGATATTTTAAAGGCGGAACAATTTGACCTAGTCATCGACCTTCAAAAAAATCTTAGGTCTTACAAAATTTGTTCAGCACTGTCATGTAAGACGATAAGGTTTGACAAAATGAATATCAATAAGTGGCTTGCCGTAAATCTCAAAATCAACAGGCTTCCTAATGGCAAACATCTTGTCGATAGATATTTTGAATCCCTACAAGGAATTGGTGTCAGCGATGATGGAGAAGGTTTAGATTATTTCATGATGCCTGAAGATGAATATGATGCCCAAGAACTAGTGCAAGGCATTCATTATCAAGTATTAGTATTGGGAGCAACTTATTTTACCAAGAGAATTCCTAAAGAAAAATGTGAAGAAATAATAGCACTTTATGACAAACATACGATCCTCCTTGGAGGCAAAGATGTAGCCGAACTTGCAGACCAATTATCAACGGAATTTCCTGAAAAAGTCATCAATTATTGTGGTAAAATAGGACTTGGTGTCAGCGCAGGTATTGTCAAACATGCAGATAGAGTCGTTACGGGAGACACTGGAATGATGCACATCGCTGCTGCACTTCAAAAAAAGATCATCATGATTTGGGGAAACACCATTCCTGAGTTTGGTATGTTTCCATTTTATGGGTCAAAAAATCCATCAAAAAGCATAGATATACAGGTATCAAATCTTTCATGTCGACCGTGTTCAAAACTAGGGTTTGACAAATGTCCAAAAGGTCATTTCAGATGTATGATAGATATTGATATAAGCGTTACAAACCAATAATATTATTCTTCTTCATTGTTTAGTTCATCTTTTTTTATAGGTCCTGCTACTTTCCATAGCACAAACCCAAAACCTGCTAAGAGATGTAAAACAATGATAATCACTAAAATATTGGTCATAAACTACGTTTTATAGAACGAAATTACATGGAATACTTGATCAAAATTATGACCTTTATCATCTATCGTGCCTTCCATAATCATATTTGGAAATGATAAACAACGATTACTTTTGCAACCAACATTGTAAATCGTATGTTAATGTTTTTCTCTTATAGGCAGCAGATGCTGCGATATTCATAAATTTGCAAATGATTCACACAGATATATTAATTATAGGCGCAGGACCAGTCGGTCTTTTCACAGTATTTGAAGCTGGTTTGTTAAAGTTAAAATGCCATTTGGTAGATTCATTGGGTCAACCTGGCGGACAATTGACGGAAATTTATCCTAAAAAACCCATCTACGATATCCCTGGTTACCCATCTGTTTTGGCTGGTGAACTTGTGGATAACCTAATGAAACAAATTGAACCATTCAAACCAGGATTTACATTAGGAGAGCGCGCAGAAAAGTTAGAAAAAATAGACGAAAAACTTTACAAACTCACTACTAGCAAAGGCACAGAAATATGTGCTCCCGTGATAGCTATCGCAGGTGGTCTTGGTTGTTTTGAACCACGCAAACCACCTATCGAAAATATAGATACCTACGAAGATAAAGGCGTAGATTACATCATCAAAGATCCAGAGAAATATCGTGGCAAAAAAGTGTTAGTAGCCGGTGGTGGAGATTCAGCGCTTGACTGGAGTATCATCCTTGCTGATATAGCCGATGAAGTCGCGCTTGTACATCGTAGGACATCATTCAGAGGAGCCTTGGATTCAGTAGAAAAAGTGATGGAACTAGCCCATGCTGGCAAAATCAATCTTATCACAAATGCGCAAGCAGTAGGTCTAGGCGGCAATGGCGTACTCAAAGAAATTATGATAGAAGAAGATGGTAAGGAACCTTATAATTACAAGGTGGATCATTTCATTCCACTGTTTGGTCTTGCGCCAAAACTAGGTCCGATAGGCGAATGGGGACTCGAGATAAAAGAAAATGCGATCGTAGTAGATACCTTGGACTACAGCACAAACGTACCAGGCATATATGCCATCGGTGACATCAACACTTATCCTGGCAAACTCAAACTGATATTATGTGGATTTCACGAAGGTACCCTAATGGTACAGTCTGCATTCAAATACATATACCCCGATCAAAAACTTTCGTTTAAGTACACTACTGTTGCAGGGGTTAATGGGTTTGAGTAGTTTGGTTTTTTTCTGAGTTTATAAATGATATTGCCTACATTTGCGTTCTTATTTTTTAAAAAATAGTATGGAAGACAATATAATAAATGTGACCGTAGTAGATAGAGAAGGTATCGAGCACCAACTCCAAGC
>DAOLFJ010000027.1:21657-27311 GCA_035326365.1 Saprospiraceae bacterium
GGTTAAAGGTTCAGTTAGCACCTGTCGGTGGGGAGTGAAACTATCTACCTAATACGCCATCTCCACCACAGATTTTGCCACTTTACCACCAAGTTGTGGAGCTATCTTTTCCATTCTTACAGTAGCTGAGACAATACTAGGTAATTCTGCCTTAAATCTTTGGATGATATTAAAGACTACGGTTTCCAATAGTTTTTGAGTCTTGGACATCTCTTCTTTGGCGATAGTGTATAGTTGTTCGTAATTGACCGTATCATGGATATTGTCATCTGATGAGTCAAAGGATTTTAAAGTCACTTCGGCATCAATGATGAAAGTATTTCCAGCTTTGCGCTCTTCTTCATAAAATCCATGGTAAGCATAAAACTCTGCTCCTCGGATGGCTACTTTTGTTGTCATTTTTGATGATTTATGGGCAAATATAGGTAAATATTAAAACGGTTATGACTATCAGTTTTCTTATTGCTACAAATTTATGGAATTGTTATCTTAAATGTTCTTATCAACCTTTACCTTTGTGCCACGTTTATGGTCTATTTATTAATCACATTAGACCGTATACTTTAAGCCATTAACCTAATCAAATTAAATTTTATAAAAAATGAGCCACGACATTAAAAAATCATCCAAAACCGATCTGTACGAATACCACGACTATTACAATATCGATGAGTTACTCAGCGAAGACCATTTGCTTGCTAGAGATGCTGTCCGCGAATGGGTAAAACAAGAAGTAAGCCCGATCATAGAAGACTACGCCAATAGAGCTGCGTGTCCTGTTCATCTATTCAAAGGTCTTGCTGAAGTTGGTGCTTTTGGTCCTAGCCTTCCAGCAGAATACGGTGGCGGCGGTATGGATGAAATCGCTTACGGCATCATCATGCAAGAGCTAGAACGTGGGGATTCAGGTATTCGATCTATGGCTTCTGTCCAAGGGTCGTTAGTTATGTATCCGATCTATAAATATGGAAATGAGGAGCAAAGGAAAAAATATCTTCCTAAGTTAGGTAGTGGAGAATTTATAGGATGTTTTGGGCTCACAGAGCCAGATCATGGTTCTAATCCATCTGGTATGGTCACCAATATCAAAGATGATGGCGATGCATACATACTCAATGGTGCTAAAATGTGGATCACAAACTCTCCAGTAGCTGATATCGCTGTTGTCTGGGCAAAAGATGAGGAAGGTATCATCCGAGGTATGATCGTAGAGAAAGATATGAAAGGATTTTCTGCACCAGAGATCCATGGCAAATGGTCCTTGCGTGCTTCTGTTACGGGCGAACTAGTATTCGAAGATGTGAGAGTACCAAAAGCCAATATCCTTCCAAATATCCATGGTCTAAAAGGCCCACTAGGTTGTCTGTCAAAAGCTAGATATGGTATAGCATGGGGCGCTGTAGGTGCTGCACTTGATTGTTATGATTCGGCACTAAGATATAGTAAAGAAAGAGAACAATTCGGCAAAAAACTAGGTCAGTTTCAGTTGACACAAAAGAAATTGGCAGAGATGATCACCGAAATCACCAAAGCACAATTGTTAAGTTGGAGATTAGGAACACTTGCCAACCAAGGAAAAGCTACTCCTGCACAAATATCTATGGCAAAACGAAATAATGTAGCCATGGCACTTGATGTAGCGCGCGAAGCACGTCAGATGCACGGTGGTATGGGTATCACAGGTGAATATCCGATCATGAGACACATGGCAAATCTGGAGTCTGTAGTCACTTACGAGGGTACTCATGATATCCATTTATTGATCACGGGTATGGATGTGACAGGATTTAATGCTTTCGGGTAAGAAATAAAACTAAATAAATTATATAAATATCATGCAAACACAATCAAAATTAATTATTTTTATCATTGGGTTCTTATTTTCTTTAAATATTCAGGGACAAGCAATAAACTTGGCAGTTGATTTGACGGAGGGAGAAGATGGAACGTTCTTTGATGAGTCGATCTATGATAATGGCATCATCGGCACAATTGACAATAGTATATATATGTATGCTTATAATTTTGACCAAAGTACTTACAGGATATGGTCATATGATAGCGAAAATAAAACTTCTAGAGTTTTATTCCAAAATAGTAATGTAGAAGATATAAGAAACTTTTTAATTCACGACAAAAGATTATATTTTGTTGCTGAATACGAAACGTTATATGTTATCGAGAATAACACACCTGCTAAAATAGTTTTTGAGTCTGATGATTACATAAAAAGTCTTTTGGTTTTCCGTAATGAAGTTCATTTTATAAATGATGATTTACTTATGAAGATTTCAAATTCAGGAGAAGTCAAAGAATTATATAAATTTGGTTTTTTTGGCGCTAGTGAAATGAAAGAGTTAGATAATAACTTAATTATTATAGGACGTGATAGTGACAATGATGAGCAACTTTTTAAATCTGATGGAACGACAGCAGGAACTCTTCCGTTCTTTCCGTTAAATACAGGTAGTTCTTTTAGGAGTGATTTCAATATGACTGTGGTGGGCAATAAGCTTTATTTTTGGTATAGTCTTGAAACAAATTTTGTTGATTTGTTTGTAACAGATGGTACGGAAGTAGGTACTAAAAACCTTAAGCGTTTTGTAGCCATTGATTTTGCGGATTTTACTGGCGATAAAAGTATTATTTCCTATCAGAATAAAATTTATTTCAGGGCAGAGACAGAAAGTGGTGGTGACAATATGTATGTAAGTGATGGTACTGTAGGAGGTACTAAACTTTTTTATAATCCTAATTCTGATGGAGCAGATTCACGTCCGAAAGACATGGTTATTTATAAGAATAAACTTTATTTCTCCGCTGTAAACTCATTTTGGAATCCTAGCCTTTATGTAACGGATGGTGGCAACCCAACAAAAGTTTTTAGCGATTTTAAATACTCTGGATTATATTTAACTGTATTTAATGATAGTTTATATTTCCAAGGCGCAAAAGATGATTGGGATGGAGAGCTGTTTTCTTCAAACGGAATTAGTTCGGGGACAAAACAAATTTCACGAGAATCTGGTGAGTTTTCTTTTTCTCCATACAGCTTGACATCTGTCAATGGCTTACTTTTTTTTATAGCAACAAAGGAAGAAACAGGTTATGAACTCTACTATTACGACCCTAAATTTTCTTCAGGTGTAAACAATACTAGTTTAGTTGACATTCAAGTTTTTCCTAATCCTGCCAAAGAAAGTATTAAGCTAATAACAGATGAAAGTATTATAAATAGTATTAATCGGATCGAAATTTATGATATCCAAGGAGTTGTTGTATTAAAAGTTGATAACAACCATCAAAATATTGATATTAGAAACTTAGCCAAAGGTGTTTATACAATTTCGATTACCACTAATGATAGAAAATATTCGAAATTATTTATAAAGGATTAAAGTTACCATCTTGTATACACGGGTATGAGAAGGGAATTAGTTTTATATTTCTTTTCTCATACCCTAAACATAGTAAAATTCTACTTTTGCTACAATATTTCTACTGTACATGGCTATGAAATTAATAAAAAGTAGATAATGACTACCTTGTTTAGTATTAAAGATATGAAAGGTATTGATTTCTAGCAGCTCAGATGTAAAATTTAGCTGTTAGTTAATATGTGTTATAGAAGTACAAAAAAACTGGATTTTCATTTAAATCGGTATTGGCAAGTAATTTTCACAAATATATCTATTTCGGGTACAGATGTACGTAATTTGTCTCCCAAAAAACAATTATTCAAAATAATGTATAAAATAGTTGTACAACTAAATAATACGTTATATATTTGTGTCGTTAGTTGTAAGTATTCATATAATAATTAAGAAAGTATTCATAAAAATCCAATACCCATGCAAAAATTAACCAAGGCAGAAGAAGAAATCATGCAACTATTTTGGGACAAAGGACCTTCATTAGTAAGTGCATTGATAGACGAAATGCCAGATCCAAAACCACCACATTCGTCGGTCTCATCAATCGTCAGAATTCTTGAGAAAAAAGGTTTTGTAGATCATAAGACCTATGGCAAAACCTATGAATATTTCCCCATCATCAGCAAGAAGGAATATTCAAGATTTTCTTTGAGTAAATTGGTCAGTAACTACTTCGAAGGATCGGTCAATGAACTCGTCTCTTTCTTAGTAAAAGAAAATGATATCACCCTGAGCGAACTAGAACGCATCAAACAAGAATTAGCAGATAAAAAATAGCATTGAAGATATAGATTTAAAGAATAATCCAACTAAATGAAAACATTGTACCTAGCCATAATTGCCACATCAGTTTTTTTTGGATCGTGTTCTAAAAAAGGACTTGATTTTAAAGCATATGATTTCCATTTGAAAGTATCAAATTGGGACGATAGACCTTATAATCTTACTAGCTTCGTAGTTGATACTACGCTTGTGGCAAGAGGTGCGCAATTTGCAGCTGTAGATTATTCTTGTGTTGGGAATATCGATGAAGCATTAAAGATTTGGGATTCACAAAAAATAGCTCCTGTAACATATACAAAAGATGATATCTTGAAATTCAGTCAATATCAACCAATGCCTGCTATTCCTATTATTTTTGAAATGGCAAAAGACCATCAAGTAACGATCATCAACGAAGCACATCATTCTCCGCAACACAGGGTATTTACACGTTCATTACTTAAAGGTTTATTTGAACAAGGATATAGACATTTAGGAATTGAAACTTTAGACTATACGTCAGAAAAGGACTCCTTAATACATGCATTAAAATATCCTAACTTGTTTTCTGGTTTTTATACTAAAGAGCCGCAATTTGGTCATTTAGTTAGAGAAGCACTACAGATTGGATATCGAGTTTTTGGTTATGAAAGTAGTGATTTTAAAGACCCAAAATCAAGGGAAATAGGTCAAGCCGAAAACATTCAGAAATATATGGAGCAAAATCCTAACGGTAAATATTTGGTCCATTGTGGATATGATCACGTCATGGAAGGAGAGATAGGCGGAAAATGGGAAAAAGCCATGGCTGCAAGATTATATGAATACACAGGTTTAGATCCATTAACAATCAATCAAACAAGATTTTCAGAACAAAGTAGTAGAAGTTTTGAAAATGTTTTTTATCAACTTACTGATGTAAATGAGCCCAGTGTTTTTACAAATGAATCTGATTTAAATTTTAATGATTACAAAAACAGTTCTTACACAGACATCTGTATTTTCCACCCTAGAACAAAGTTTATTAATAGACCACAATGGTTGATTCATAAAAATCGTCGTGAATATAGTCTTGATTTAAGGAAAGTAAAAATTAAACCACCATTTTTGGTCTTGGCATATGTCGATGGAGAAGAAACGGGCAGCGCCATACCATACGATGTTCAAGAATCTATAAATGGTGAAGTAAACCTAGTTTTAGATCATGGAATATATAACATTGTCATTTGGGATACTAAAGATAGAGCACTGATTTCACAATTTAACACATTATCCAAAAACTAAACCACCATGCTAACCTATCTCCTACAAACCTCCACATGTCTCATCATCCTATACGGTATTTATCATTTCATACTAGCGGAGATGACCTTCTTCAAGTACAATCGAGCGTATCTTTTGGGCTCGATATTGGCTTCATTGATGATACCGATTTTGGCACCTTTGTTGGTATTGCCC
>DAOLFJ010000028.1:0-27265 GCA_035326365.1 Saprospiraceae bacterium
TGTGCACTAGATATTTCATAGGATCCATCAAAATTACATACAAAGTGATAGCCCCTAAAAATGCACCTATCATGAAATATAATTCGCCAATGATCACATAACCTAGTGCAACCAAAATAGCTAAAAAGAAAATTTGTCTTATGGTATTAGGGTGGATTTGTTTGGCAGACGCTACTATTTTCTCATTCATATATTCACATTACTTTACAAAATATTCTTAATAATTGGTCTTAAAATACTTACAAAGATAAACATAATTTATTATACATATCTACATAAAAAAAGCCATTGCAAACTTTCATCTGCAATGGCTTAAACTATTTCAATCTAAACACAAATATAAAACACACTTTATTCTAATATAATCATCTTTTTGGTCTCCGTAAATGTACCACTTTCTATTTGATACATTAAAACACCTGACGTACCAAGTTCTGATTTGATAAATTCTATGGTATTTTCACCTTTGGTATAATTACCGCTAACAACTTTTATAGTTTTTCCTGTCAAATCAAAAACTTTCAATATCGCCTTTCCATTTTCTGGCAAACTGAATGTAATACTTGTTTTATCAGTAAATGGATTTGGTTTGTTTTGCATCAACGCATATCCACCTTCTTGGGCTACATTTCTAACATTCAATTGGGTTTTCAATACTTTTTGTTCGCTATCAAAAGCCATTGCAGGTGTCACATTCGAAGCCATATTTAATACTTGATGATTTGCAATATTTGCATTTGACTTGAACTTCAATGTAAATATTGGTTCATTTGACTTAACGGAAACTGGTATTTCTTCATTCCAACTTGAAGTCAATATACCTTCTGCAAGTCTATGTGTACCAAAATTTGATTCGCTAACATTCAAAGAACCCGCTATGATGTCTGTCAACTCCATTTTGGATGCATCAAATGTCAAAGTATATTGGAATCCAAAGATATTTTCAAAATCATTGGCATAAACTGGCACTTCAAAATATTGCCCCATTGTCGCTGTAACTGGTTCAATTTCAAAAGCTAATACATCATTTGATCTTGACTCTACGGATGATCCATCAATATTTGCTGTTGCCGATCCATTAATATCACCAATCTTGACACCTATGAAGTTCTGATTAACTTTGAATGTATTCAATTGGTTGTAAACATAACTTTCAGTGTATGGGAATGGAGCAAGTGGACTAGTAAACACATGGTTTGATGTTACAAATCTCCATGATTTCTGATTATTAGGAAACTCTGTACTTATACCAAGGATTACTTTTCTTAAAGCCACTAGATCGGCAGCTGTAACTTTAGTATTGTTATCAATGTCCGCTGCAATAACTTTTAATGGATCATTAAATACATCAACGCCCAAAATATGCCTTTGTGTCAATACCAAGTCCAATGTAGATACGCCGTTTAGGATATTCCTATTGTCACTCATGCTAACAGTGTATGTATTATTTTTAGGTAATTGAGTGAAATTATAATTACCTGTTGCATCAGTTTTAGCTGTTTTTGATTGATCTGGCACGCTGCTAACTAGCTTGACCTCACAACCATTCATACCGACAGTATTGCCTATAGCAGCTCTACCTGAGATGGCTATTTGGTTACCATTAGAATCTGGACATACATTTGCATTATCTTGTAAAACTAGTGTTACTGTACAATAATCTTGGTTGCCGTCATGGTCTGTCACCCACATTTCCACAGATATTTCTTGAGATATACCATTTGGAATATCTTCACAGCCAAATACAATACCAGAAGTGTTATTTTGTGGAATCCATATTTGAGCGTTACCTGCTTCATATTCCGCTTTAGTCGATAGAATACCATTACCTGTAAAATAATGCTCTACATTTAGTAATGAATCTACAGGAGTAGCACCATAAAAAGTAAATAAAAGATCTTCAACCAATGTACAATTGTCATAACTTCCAAGGTCGTAATCAGCTGCCCATATGGCAATCTTACCGTTAGAGTTCATAACTGCTGTAGTTATCGACGATATACAGTAAGGTGTCGGCTTCTTGAAATCAACAACATTGATAAATTGCGTACAGAATGCTCTATTACCACATCTATCTTCCACTGTCCACTTGATCTTGTGTCTACCATTTTTTACAATTCTGTTAAATCTATCAGAATTCACTACAGCATCTATGGTACCGTTGTTATCAAGATCAAACTCATATTTCCATACTAAATTTGTATTATCTTCTGGACAATCATCTATCGCAGTCATAGTAAAATCTACCCTATCTTCGCAATTTCCGTATGATCCAAATGTTCTATCAGTACATCCATCTAATGTAGTACCACTAGGTCCCACAAATTGTGGTGGAATATCATTCTGAAGTTTTATAATTTGTACATGTTCGTACCATCCTTGACCGTAGATAGGATTCAAGTCATTATACGTACACCAATCTATCACTGTCCATGTTCTCAATATCTTTTCACAAGCTCCATCTACAAACTTAAATACTTGATCTTTGTAATGAGAAGCTACCAAACTACAATTATCATCATTAAACCTTGGTCTATCAAAACCTACTGGCAAATCAGAAGGGTTCAATAATGAATAACATTTTTTAGTTTCATAATTCTCTGGCCAAATAATATCATTTTTTGGATCATTAGGATTATTAACATTGTAATAGAATGGATCATCATTATATAGTGTGATCACTTGAACACAAGAATTTTTAAATCCTTGTTTATCTTCTACAGTCCATGTACGTGTCACAGTACCCACACCACATGAATTTATATTCACTTGATCTTGGTGCTTGACACTGATAACTTCACAATTATCTACATATTCAGGTTCTTTTGTTATGGTCAGATCATTATAATCCGCCTGACAGTCTAGCGTGATATCAGCTGGACATTTAGTAATATAAGGAGGTAATTTATCTTGAACACGTATCTCAACCATACAAGTATTACTATTACCCGAAAGGTCAGTAACTCTAAATTCCACCATGATAGTTGTATTTACTTCTTCACAACAGAACTCTACTGTAGGTGTGAATAAAGTGGTACCAAAAGCACATTTGTCTGTCATTTTTCTTGCGTCAAATCTCAACAAACCGCAATTATCAAAACTACCATCATCAAAAGTTGCTGCATCTACCACTGCTCTACCGTTGCCAGTAATAGATACTACAGAGAATAAGTCACAAACTGCTGTTGGTCTTACATTATCTACTACATCCACATCAAAGTAACACTCTGATACGTTACCACATTCATCTGTAACTATCCATTTTACCCAGTTTTCACCCAATGGCAAGCCAGTAATGGTACCAGTTAATTGGTTTACGCCATCTGTAATAAATGGTTCTTCGAAATCATTTACAGGGCTGTAAGAAAGGTGATAAATCAATTCATCAGAACATTCTTCTAATATTACAGGTCTTGGCACCACATAAGTAGCACTACAAGCATAGTCATCCGCAGAAATAGTAACATCTTTAGGACAATCCAATTCAGGTCCTTGATCATCTACTACTTTAATGATTTGGTTGTGGACAATGACCTGACCACTACACCACTCTATTACCTTGTGTGTTCTGATAAGTTTATATGAATTGCCACAAAGGTCTATCTTAACATCCACTGGATCTACAATCTGAACATTATAACATAAGTCGCCAAATGGTCTTCCTGTGATGCTATCAGAAGGAATTTTATCACCATATTCTAAACATGAAAGTGGCAAATTATTTCCTGGCAAGCCATCATAGTTCAATGGAAACTGCAAAGTGGACAAACCATTACGGTATACATAAATTGTCTGACAACAAGGTGCACCTTGATTTCCTTTTGCATCTGTGCCTATCCAACATCTTCTGATGATCTTAGAATAGATACTGTTACAATCTTCTTCTATCACTGTATCTGTATAACTAACAGTAGCAGCACTACAGGCATCTATGCCATTCACAATATAAGTATTATCAGCTACGTGTACAAATGTAACTGGATTTGGTGTTGGGAAAGGAATTGTTCCTCCTGTTTGTGTAAAAATGATGTCAACATTGTTTACAGTTCCTGTTTCTCCTACTTCAAAATCATAAATATTAATGATCCACTCACCCTCTAATGATGCCCCATCAAAAATAGATAAAGGATTAGCAGGTTTAAATACACCAGATAGCGTAGGATCTGTAAGTTCGCATGTAGCTTGCAAATCATCATGAGATGCGGCTGCTTCATCATCCAAGGTAATCATTAAATTTGCCCCATCACAATCACTTGAGAAAAACAAAGGAACTGTGATCCCATCAGGTGATGTAATATTAGCAGCAAGATCAGATATTCTTGAGTGGGTTATGTCCAAAAATACATTTATATCAGTAATGGTTGTGCCTTGTAGATCAGCAACTGGGATAGAAATAGTTTTAACTCCATTATCTGGAAGATTATTATCTAATATTCTAGCTGAAACAGGTACACGTGGAGAAAGCAATGATCCTGGACGTAAATCCGTAGAGCAAGTGGCATAAATATCTTCACAAATAAACTCTGGACCGAACTTATCTTCAACCAAAATCTCTCCCCAGCAACTATTTCCAGCAGGTGAAATGATCTGAACCTTTAAAGTCTGACCAATATTTGCTTTTGTCACTCTATTACCTAGATTTGTACCATTTATAGCAGTTATTTGAACAGTATAGTCATCATAACAACCATATTCGTTGCCTTCTAGAAGCATATCAGGTGTTACAATTGCTTCACAATCACCATCTAATGACACATTTACTAAATCGTTACAAGTAATCGCTCCCGTTATATTAGCAAATTCTAGAACGTTAACATTAAATGCACAAGCCGTACTTGCATTGTTAGCATCTGTAACTATATAAGACATCACATGATTTCCAATAGGAAAAAAATCACCCGATTCAAAATTGCTATTAAGATTATCATAATAATAATCATCTGGTGTACCTACTACGCCAAAAACGATTGAATTTGTCGCAGGTGTACCTATAGGACCATCAACAATAAGATCACTAGGTGCACAATCAGCTGAAATAATAGTAGCATCACTAGTAGTATTACCACTATTATTTCTTCCTATTTTGAAGACACTAATGTATGGTGCATTCGCAACTATTTCAGTAATAAAAGTTGTTTGCCTAGGTATTTTTATTCCTGCTGGTATAGCAACACTATGAACTGCATTGTCTAAATCAGGTATGATAGCTGTATAACTGCCATAAAGTACCGAACCTGTAGCATCATAAAAATTTATGGTAACTAAAGGATCATTTACTGATTCGAATACACCTAAATTAACACTTGTAATCGACAAATCCGTAGGACCTGTGTGATTAAATGTTCTTCTATATTTGGTTTGTCCAGAATCACAAAACACAGTACCATCAATAGCGCCTTGATTGTTATTTTGATTAAACAAAATGTTACTGACGGTAATATCAGGAAAAGTAAATTGAAAATCTACCTCTTGACCACATTCTCCAAAACCAAGTTGAACATTGGTCTCCAAAGGACAGGGCATCATGAAGGCTGAGCTGAATCCTTCCCAAGGCATCAGACTTTGCAATGAGACTCTCTTACTGAGTACATAACAGTCATCATACTGATGCAACCAGGACATATGACCTGATGACAGAGAAGCTCCACCAATAACCATCTGGTTTGGCATAATGGCCACCATCAGGAAGAAGGTAAAAATGGTAAAATAATTTTTCATTTTTTTGTGTTTTAAGAATGAACAAGATTGAAATGACATCACAATAAACTTTAATAAAAATTTTAATGTATTTTTTACTATATCGTAAGTAACTGATTTTGAACTATTTAATATTACATCCATTTTTATATCTGTATAAATTATTATGTGTATGTATGTATAGCAAACATTATACCAAATAGTAATATGTTTTGTAACCCATTTGGGTTATGTTTATTTTTTTTATCAGTGGTATTACATATTAATGAAAATTATATCCTTTATTTATAATCTGAAATATTCTTGCATCCTGCATTTTGAATTATTGAATTTTGCTTATTTGATTATTACAAAATGCGTAGTTCATATAATATTTTGCTCCTATTTTGAGCTTAAGAATGGCTTTACGGAAAGTTCCGCTTCAGATTCCTAATAATTACGATTCAAAAAACTTTGATTTAATATCACATGATAAATCAATGCAGATAATATTATCAGTGTATAGATCATAATTATCAAGAATATATCTACCTTTGTACAGTTATGTAAAAATGAAACTGGTTAATGAATAATAAGGTTAATGAATGTTTGAATTGCGGTCTCTACTATCAAGAAGGAGATCACTATTGTTCCAATTGTGGACAAAAAACAGATGCTCATTTGCTTACGGTCACAGAATTATTGAGTAACTTTTGGAATTCTTTGTTCAATCTTGACAATACAGTATTCAGTACACTCAAATATATCTGGAGACCATGGAAATTGACAGAGTTTTATGTAAAGGGTAAAAGAAAGACATATCTGAACCCTATGCGAATTTTTCTGATCACGTTATTGCTCCATTTCGGTTTACTGCTAACTACCGTTGATATTGACAATAACAAAACACTCACTAATGAACTTTATAGGGAATACGAAAGGTCCAAGATTAAGGGTGAATACATGGATATCAAGTCCAAGTTATCTTTAGATGGAAGTGCATGTGTCCTTTCAGATAGTATAGAAAATGTCCTTTTTGCCAAAACTTTGCTTGTAGAACAGGATACTCAGCTTTCAATAGAAATTTTCGGCGATAAAAAATATCCATTTACAAAAAAAGATGTTTTGGAATTACCAATAGATTCTGTTTACCAAAAATACAAGATCACAACATTCACTGAAAAACTGATCGTAGGGCAGTACTTCAAAATAATGAAAGATCAGGCGGGCACAGGTAATTATGTGATAGGTAATTTCGCTTGGGGTGTTTTACTTATTATTATTGCATTAGCCGCTTTTATGAAGTTATTGTATTATAAGAAAAAATTACATTACGTAGAGCATCTCGTATTTCTGATGAATGTCCATTCATTTTGCTTCCTCGTTAATGCATTAGTATTTTTTATTTGTGCCAAATTTGATGATTTTGAATCAAAATATGAAGTTATTACAAACTTTATCTTGTTAAGTGTGCCTTTAGTAACAATGTTCCTATCTTTATTTTATTATTACAAACAAGGTTTCTTTAAAACTTTATTAAAGTATTTTATTCTAGGCTTTATGTATACGGTATTTTTTGGAATTTTTATAGTGATCGTGAGTTTAGTAAGTTTAATTTTATTTTAAAAAATTAATTCAAATATGTCGTACGAAACTATCATAGGATTAGAAATCCACATCCAATTGAATACTGATAGCAAAGCTTTTTGCAATGACTTGAATAGGTTTGATGATGAAGCAAATAATAATATAAGTCACATTTCACTTGCTCATCCAGGTACCTTACCAAGGATGAATAAAAGACATATCGAAAAAGCTATAAAATTGGGATTGGCATTTAATAGCCAAATCAACAATTATAATTTCTTTGATAGGAAAAACTATTTTTATCCAGACTTACCCAAAGGATATCAAATAACACAGGACAAAGAGCCTTATTGTAGATACGGACAGATAAGATTTATCTCTGATGGCATGGTAAAATCTATCAGACTACATCACATACATATGGAAGAAGATGCTGGCAAATCTATTCATGATCAAAATGATTCATATACACTTGTAGATTATAATAGATCGGGTGTACCACTTCTGGAGATCGTAACAGAACCAGATTTCAGGTCAGGACAAGAAGTCAGTGATTTCATGGCCGAACTTCAAAAAGTAGTACAATATCTAGAAATTTCAGACGCAAATATGGAAGAAGGCTCTTTCAGATGTGACTGTAACGTCTCTGTTAGACAAATAGGAGACCCCAAATTAGGCGAGCGATGTGAGATAAAAAACATGAATTCACGAAGATATGCTAAACAAGCAATAGAATACGAAGCACTCCGACAAATAAATGTTTTAGAGAATGGAGGTCGCTTACAAAAAACTACAATGTTATTTGACCCTATATTAGGCGAGACCAGACCAATGAGGAAAAAAGAATCTGAAAATGATTATCGTTATTTCCCAGAACCAGATCTGCCTCCCATCATGATTGCAGAAGAACTTCTCCAAAGATTGAAAATAGAGACTACTATCCTGCCCATTGATCTTTATCTTTCATTTATTGAAAAGTACCAACTTTCTCATGCCGATGCGGAATTGCTAACAGAGTCAAAGGAGACAGCAGATTATTTTAAAAAAGGAATTGAAATAGGAGCAAACCCAAAGGATTTTTGCGATTTAATTACTAATAAACTAATTCCTCACGCTAAAAAGGAAAAAGTAAGTTTAATCAACTTGGGTAACCAAAATCAAATATTAGCATTCGTCTCATTTATAAATGGGAATAAAATCTCAAAGTCAGCCGCTTATCAACATATATTTCCTGAATGGATAAAAGACACTGATCAAGATCCCGAACAAATAGCTAAAACTAAAAACCTGCTCCAAAGCGAAGATCAAAGTTTTTTAGATGAATTAATTCTTAATGTAATGCAAGCCAATGCTCCAAAAGTGGAAGAATACCGCAAAGGTAAGAAAGGACTTTTAGGATTTTTTATGGGGCAAGTAATGCAAAAATCAGGAGGTAAAGCAGATCCCAAAATCCTACAATCCAAAGTGGAAGCTGCATTAAGTTAAAACAAATTTGCAATATATTTAAATTTAGTAATTTTTATTGAGCTCAAAATTTAAAAGTTGGGAACCAATTTTAAATTTTAGTTGTTAATAATGAGTACATTACATATAACCAATCATAATAGATTTTGGTATGCAAGCAATAGAACTCACAAAACTGTATTATTCAATAGGAGAAGTTGCTGATATTTTTGGTGTAGCGCCTTCGCTTATAAGATACTGGGAAGCTGAATTTCCAAGCTTACGACCAGCAAAAAACAATCGTGGTGAAAGGAAATATACTCAAAAGGATATTGAGACAATAAAATCTATTTATCATCTTTTGAAAGAAAAGGGATTTACTATAGAAGGTGCTAAAAAAGAGCTTGACACACAGAAAAACCAGGCTAAAGAACAGTCAGCAATCATAAAGAAGCTCAAAGATCTACGCAAAAACATCTTGAATTTAAGGACTGAATTAGATAATAACTAATTGGGAATATACTCAGTAGTTTAATTTTGTATTTATCTATATCTAGACTTCAAAGATGAACAACATCACCGCATAAGTCCAAGTCAAAATGATCGTTTGAAGCTATAATAACTAATCGATCTCTGCTGTATTCAGACAGTAAATCACTAAACCATTTTTTTGCATTATTATCTAGGAACGATGTAGGTTCGTCTAACAATAATATTGGAGTGTCACTCATTAAAGCCAAGGCTAATTGAATCTTTTGTTTCATCCCTGACGAAAAATGCTGTAACGTCTTTTGGGAATGTCCTTTTAGTATGATTTTAGTCTCAAATGTCTTAAAGTCAATACAATCGGCCATAGATTTGAATTTTGAATGAAATGCAAAATTCTCTTCCAAGCTATACTCATTTATTAGGTCAGTGTAAGGAGCAGCTAAGGAAACATATTTAAATAGACGGTCTGTTTGACATTTGCTATCATTTATTTTAAACTCTAATTTACCTGATGTTGGTGTTAGAAATCCAGATAACATTTTTATCAAGGTAGACTTTCCACTTCCATTGCTACCTGATATTCCACATACTTGATTGGACAAAAATGTGTGGCTAAAATCTTTTATAATCCACTGATAACCATATCTTTTTGAAACATTACTAGCAACTATTTCAGTCATTACTGTCTGAACCCTTTCATCAAACCACGATCGGCTTGCATTAAAAATTGCATGATAAATGCCTTCTCCGCTGATTCATGTATGGTTGCATCTATAGTTTCTATGGCTTTCTTTACATTATTACCCTTGACAAATAATATTCTATAGATATCTTGGATATGATTTACTTGCTCTATTGTAAATCCCCTTCTACGCAATCCTACTGAATTTACGCCCACATAACTTAAAGGTTCTCTAGCAGCTTTAACATATGGAGGTACGTCTTTTCTTACCAAAGAGCCACCACCTATCATGGCATGATCTCCTATTTTAACAAATTGGTGTACAGCAGACATTCCACCTATGATAACTTGATTACCTATCTCAATATGACCTGCGAGATTCACATTATTTGCAATGATACAATTAGAACCTATGAAACAATCATGAGCAACGTGGACATAAGCCATTAACATAGTACCTTTACCTATCCTAGTAGTCATACTTGCTTCAGTACCTCTATTGAGTGTACAACACTCTCTTACAATCACATTATCTTCTATGACTAAGGTGGAATTCTCACCTTTAAACTTTAGATCTTGAGGGATTGCGCCAATGACAGCTCCAGGAAACAACTTACAATTCTTCCCTACAAACGAACCTTCCAAAATAGTCGCGTGAGGGCCTACCCAAGTTCCTTCTCCTATCTCAACATTAGCTCCGATGTATGCAAAGGGCTCTACTATAACATTTTCAGCCACCTTAGCCAGTGGATGTATATAACTTAAATTACTAATCATTTTGCCTTTTTACGATCTGTGCAGTTAATTCACCTTCCGAAACTAGTTTATTCCCAACGTATGCAGTCCCCATCATTTGAATAATACCACGTCTAATAGGTGACATAAGCTCCATCTTAAGAATGAGTGTATCTCCAGGTAATACTTTTGCTTTAAACTTTACATTATCCATTTTCAGAAAATAGGTATCCCATTGTCCTTTATCTTCTACCACAGTCGTTAATGCAAGAATACCTCCTGTTTGTGCAAGAGCTTCCATCTGAAATACTCCAGGAAAGATAGGGTTACCAGGGAAATGCCCTTGAAAAAATGATTCGTTGGATGTCACATTTTTAACAGCAACGATATGTGTAGATGAAATTTCTATAACTTTATCTACTAATAAAAGGATATCTATGTGGTAAGTACCCTTTTATATCTTCCAAACTCATAACGGGAGTTGCATTAGGATCATACACAGGTCTTCCAGCGTTACGTTTTTGCTCTAAATACTTGGCTTTTAAAATTTTGGCTAGAGCTACATTTGAAGTGTGACCAGGTTTAGTTGCCACAATTTTGCCTTGAATGTCTCTTCCCATCAATGTCAAATCACCTAACAAATCCAACAATTTATGTCTTGCAGGTTCATTATGATAGTGCATTTTTGTGTGGGTCAAAACACCATTCTCACCTACGGTAACATTTGGTTTGTCTAATTTAATTTGTAACCTTTTGACTTCTTCTTGATCCATCATTTTGTCAACTATAACGACTGCATTATCTAGATCTCCACCTTTTATAAGGCCGTGGTCAAAAAGTTTTTCTATTTCTGTCAAAAATACAAAAGTCCTACATTTTGCTATTTTATCTATAAATTCATCTTTTGTCTTCATAGATGCTACCATTTCACCCAATGTATCTTCAGAAAACTTTAAAATGGTATTAAGTTCGAAAGTATCAGAAGGATAAACAGCATACTCAGAGCCTGTATTATCATCAAAAAATGTAAATGGCTCCGAAATTACATAAACTTCTTTTGTTGACTCATGCTTTTCTAACTTAGATTCTAATAAATGATTGACAAATCCAGCTGAACTACCATCCATTATTGGAATCTCAGGACCATCGAGACTTACTACGACATCCTCAATGTGAAGAGCGTTAAGTGCAGCCATCAAATGTTCTATAGTCGAGACTGATGCACCATTGGACTCTAGCGTTGTACCTCTCTGGGTTGTTGTAACTAACGAAACATCAGCAGAAAATGTAGCATTATTCAAATCTGTACGTTCAAATTTTATACCTGTACCCACTTCACCTGCCCTAAGCAAAACATTCACTATTTTACCTGTATGAAGACCGATTCCACTAAATTTTACATCTTGGGTTAAAATGTTTTTGTACCTCATCTAACTATCTAAAAATTTCTATCACAAGTACCACAATGCAACTTCTGTTACCCGCTTTTTAATAAAACACTATTTTATGCTCATCAACTGACGCATTTTATCTAACTCTTGTTCTAATTTTCTAATCTGCTGTGCCATGTCAGGTAATTTTCTGAAATAAGCATACGATTTTAAGTAATTAGAATATTCTATTGCTGGAGATCCATACAATTTGGCATTTTCATTTTTTATGCTAGAAGATATGCCAGATTGTGCCTGAATCATGGTTCCATCTGCTATTTCTATATGCCCAACAATGCCAACTTGACCACCTATAAGACAATTAGCACCTATTTTTGTACTACCTGCTATTCCTGTTTGAGCAGCAATAGCTGTATTATTTCCAATGGTCACATTATGAGCTATTTGTATGAGATTATCCAGTTTTACACCTTTGCAAATCCTTGTTGATCCCATTGTAGCACGGTCTATGACAGTATTACTACCTATCTCAACGTCTTGCTCTACCACAACGTTGCCAGTTTGGGCAATTTTCTTATAATTTCCTTGTTCATCTCTTGCAAATCCAAAACCATCACTACCTATGACAGTGTTTGAATGTAAAATACAATTATCACCTATTTCACAATTGTGATAGACCTTTACACCAGGGTACAGCGTTACATTTTCACCAATTGTAACATTATCTCCTATAAAAACTTGGCCAAAAATAGTGGTATTTTTACCAATTTTAGCATTTTTTTTGATGATTACATGGTCATCGATTCTAACATTTTCGCCTATAATTGCAGTTGGATCAATGACAGCTGTAGTTGCCACACCATCCAAAATACTGATGCCAGAATTAAACTGTGACATCAATATACTTAACGCTGCATAGACATTATCTACACAAATCATAGTGGCCGTAACATCACGTTCGGGCACAAAATCATTTGAAACTAATACTATAGAAGCCTTTGTATCATATATATAAGATACGTATTTAGGATTTGCTAGAAAAGTAATAGTACCTGGTTGACCTTCTTCGATCTTACTTGGACCCGATACTGATGTCTCAGGATTTCCAATGACTTTACCTCCTATTAATGAAGCTATTTGAGTTGCGGTTACTTGCATAGCGCAAAGTTAACACAAAACTTTGTTTTGTAAACCAGAATTATATGAAGATTTATTTTAAAAAGATAGACTACTTATATTTATCTATATATTTGCAGCTTTTTACCATCTAAACTGACAAACCAGTTAGTGCAAATTAAACACAATTTTGGATAAAATTTTAAATATTGCTTATGCCAAAGGTCAGAATTTAGAGGCATTTGTCTCCAAACATCTTACCCAATTAGCTGATTTGGGCTACGAAATTGTAATTATCCCTATCGAAGAGCCCACCAATGAAAGCACACAAAAGGCTTTTTCAATGATAAAGAATGGTAAAGTAGACTTCGCAATCTTTCATTTATCTGACTTACATCCTATTTATCCAGCAGATGATCTAATCATAGCAGCTTTGTCAGAAAGACACGATGCACAAGATTGCCTCGTGATTAATGAGGATTGTTATGGTCCATCTGAAGAACTTCGTCTCAAAGCTGGATCTACTGTTCACGTCTCGTCGATTATTCAGTCAGAGCAACTTAAGAAGTTGAATCCTTCGATAAATGTTGTAATTTCAAATAAAGACATCCAGGAAAATATAGATTTGTTAAATTCTGGTTCTGTAAATGCAGTTATTTTACCAAAAGTATTCGCTGATAAAGCAATTTTCACTACACCTGTAAAGCTTGTAAATCTCCATCCAAAAGAGATGATTCCAGCTCCTGGTCAAGGCACCTTCGGATTTGTAACCCTCACTGAAAACATTAAAATAAGAAGAATTCTCAAACCTATCCATGAAAAAGAAACTGCAGAAATGACCAATGTAGAGCGGACTATAAAACATTTGATACCCGAAAATAGCCAACCAAATATAGTAGCATATTGTTATAAAGATAAAAGCTCAAATTTTCATGCGTTGGGTTCATTTTATAATACTGAAACTTCAACTTTGCGTTTTGCATCCCATTCCCAAAGTACATCAAATGGACTTGCGGAAATTATATTTAATTCACTTTACCATAAATAACTGATTAAGAGATATGTATTTAATTTTTGATTGTTCAGCATTAGCAACAAAAACTGATTTTAAGGCCACATTTACTGATACAGAAGCATGGCCACGATTGCTCCATATAAGCTGGATATTATTGGGAGAAGATTATAAACCATTGGAGGATTTTGATTGTATTCCAATACCAAATGGATATGTAATAGATGAAAAATCTAAAACTAAAGCTCATATTGATGATGCAGATATAGTTAAAAAAAGTACTGATTTAGCTGAAATATTGGATAAATTCTCTGCAAGTGCAGAAAAAGCAGAATACATATTTTCACATAATCTCAATTATAATGAAAATGTATTAGGAGCGGAATACGTAAGGATGAAGAAAAGCATCAATATGTTTTCTAAAAAAAGATATTGCTTAATGGAAGAAGGTACCTATTTTTGTAAAATCCCTTCCAAAGGTGGTGGATACAAATGGCCAACCTTACCAGAATTACATGCTACTTGTTTCGGTCAGACGTATGGACCTGCCAATAATGCAAGAGCTGATGTAATTGCAGCTGCTAGATCTTTTATTAAACTCAAGAAGACAAGAAAGCTTGATGATTTATTCGAAGATTAATTGAGATCAATATTAATGAGCAGTTTTACTGAATGTTTTTAACTTTAAATGCACATTTAGACATTGAAACTAATTAGAAAGTTTCTAAACAATTTCCTTCGATTTTATATTGTATTAGAATATTTGTACTTTTGTGCGATATATAAGTTTATTAATCATCAATGCCCAAATAATGAATAGAAATATAATCATATCATTTATCCTAATAGCAGTGGGTGTTTTAGTTTTTTCAAGTGTATCAAAAGACGTAAGCACATATGCTAGTTTTAAAGATGCCGAAAACGGAGAAAGAGTCAAAATCGTAGGTCAATTGTCTAAAGACAAACCTATGGAATATGATCCACAAAATAAACCAAACGAGTTTTCATTTTTCATGAAAGACGATAAAGGGGTCGAGACTAAAGTAGTTTTAAGTAAACCCAAACCACAAGATTTTGAAATGTCTGAACAAATAGTTGTAACAGGAGTTCTATCTGAAGGTGTCTTTGAAGCCAATGAAATACTAATGAAGTGTCCATCTAAATATAAAGACGAAGAGATTGCCATAAGAAATCAAGAAGGCTGAAAAACAAATGACACAAATTCATGAATGAAGTAAAATATATAGGTGAGCACCTTTGGGTCGGCCAAATAGGACATTTTTTGATTATTACTGCCTTCGTTGCTGCAGTTATTTCTGCAATTTCTTATTTCATCTCAGTACAGAATAAAGTAAACACAAGTGAAGATGGTTGGGCGAAGATAGGAAGAAATGCATATTTTTTGCATGGCCTAAGTGTATTGTCCCTCATAGGATTGATATTTTATGCCATGTATCATCATATGTACGAGTACTCTTACGTATTTGACCATGTTTCGCCAGATTTACCACTCAAATATATATTATCTGCCTTTTGGGAAGGTCAGGAAGGAAGCTTCATGTTATGGATGTTTTGGCACATTATTTTGGGATTTATATTAATTAAAAAATCTGGAAAACTTGAAGCTCCTGTGCTATTTACGTTTGCTGTGGCAGAGGCCATATTAATGACAATGTTGCTCGGTATACATATACCTTGGGGTGAAGAAACTATTAAAATAGGAAGTAACCCTACTACCCTACTCAGACTAATGAATGATGCGCCTATATTTGCGAATGCTGATTACCTAAGTCTCATAAAAGGAAGAGGTATGAATCCATTATTGCAAAACTATTGGATGACCATCCATCCACCTACCTTATTCCTTGGTTTTGCTTCTACAATCGTTCCTTTTGCATACGCATTTGCAGGATTATGGCAAAATGAACACAAGGATTGGCTAAAACCTGCTTTCGGATGGAGTCTTTTTTCAGCTGGCATATTGGGAACTGGTATACTGATGGGAAGTTTATGGGCTTATGTCGCTTTATCGTTTGGCGGATATTGGGCTTGGGACCCGGTAGAAAACGCATCGCTTGTACCATGGATTACCTTAGTAGCAGGTTTACATGTCCATTTGATAGCTAAAAATACAGGTTACGGTACAAGGTCTGTTTACTTCTACTATTTGATTTCGTTTGTGCTCATTTTATACTCTACTTTTCTTACTAGAAGCGGAGTTTTGGGTGATACATCAGCTCATGCTTTTACAGAAATGGGATTAGAATGGCAATTAATAATATTAGTGGGTTTCTTTTTCGTAGCTGGGATGGGATTCTGGGCTTACAGATGGAAATCTATACCAAGTCCTGCAAAGGAAGAGCCCCTATATTCTAGAGAATTTTGGATGTTTATAGGGTCATTAATTTTACTTTTTAGTGCCATCCTTATTACGGGTTCGACATCATTGCCAGTTTACAATAAAATTTTAACATTTTTTGATCCTGGTTATGTAGGCAAAGTTATTAAAGACGTTATTCCACACTTTAATAAGTACCAACTCTGGATAGCAGTCTTTGTTTCTGTTTTGTCATCAATAGCTATTTTCCTTCGTTATCATGGGGTAAATTGGGAACAGAAAAAAGTAAAATTTGCTACAAAAATGGGAATACTCATTACTATTTCCATCATCATGACTTATCTGACCACTTTTTGGATTAAATTGTATTCGTGGCAATATGTTGTGATGTGTTTTACGGGCTATTTTGCTGTTATTGCAAATATAGACTATGTCGCATCAATTTTAAAATGGAATGTAAAGCTTGCATCTTCAGCAATAGCACATTTTGGATTCGGAATGATGGTCATAGGAATACTAGCAAGTGGGCTAAATCAAAAATCGATTTCTTCCAATCCTTTTGTATTTAAAGGTATGTTTACCGATGAAGATATTGAGAAATATGTTCAGTTAATAAAAGGCAAACCATTATTTTCTCAAGGTTATTTCATTACCTATGAGTCTGATACATTGATTGGTAAAGAGAGACGATACTCGATAAACTTCAAAAAACTTAATGATAGTTTAAGAGTGTTGGATGAGATTACTTTACATCCAAATGCTGTGTACTCCAACGATTTCTCCAAAGTTGCAGCTTACAATCCTGACACAAAACACTATCTTCATAAGGATATCTTTACTTGTGTGGTAGGCCTACCACCTGCATTAGAAAGTGTAGAAAAAGCGCACGCAATAGAAGATTCTCTAAAATTTGTAACTCGACAAGTAGCCATTAATGATACAGTTGTGATGGGAAACTTCATTATCAAACCCCTGTCAGTCAACTTCAAGCCTACCAATCTTGATTACAACAAAAATATTCATGATACCGGTATCGGTGTTCTTTTGGAAGTAACGGATACCAAAAACGATACTTCTTACCAAGTGGAATCTGCCATTGGGCTAGATGGTGCCTTGATGTATAGTTATCCCGCAGCAATAGACGAACTAGGTGTAAGAATCAAACTTGAAGAATCATTATTAAATGCATATTTTACGCCAGAAGAACAATTAGAGTACAAAGAATATGTGTTAAAGATAGGCAGTAGTGTAAATATTGATGGTTATAATATTTCATTAGCTGAATTTGACAAAAATCCTTCACATAAGAATTATAAAAAAGAAGATGGGGATATTGCCATTGGTGCCAAACTTAATATAGAAGGCAATGGTGCGGTAGATACTTCTACTTCTTTATATATTATAAGAAATAACCAACCAATGAGTATAAAAAATTACTCAGGTACTACTGGGCTACATATCAGATTTAGTAATATTGATCCGGCAAAAGAAGAGTTCACTTTTAAAATTGCTAGGGATAAAAGAGTATCTTCTGAACTAAATCTAGGTATAGCTACAGATGTACCGAGAACAGACTATCTCATCTTGCAAGCAACTATTTTCCCAGGAATCAATCTTTTTTGGCTAGGTAGCATTCTAATGATGATAGGTTTATTTATTGCATCATGGTTAAGATTTGCAAAGAATGACTAAATTAATGAATATATCCATCATCGGTGGTGGCAATGTTGCATGGCATCTCACACAAAACTTTACATTAGCAGGACTTAATGTCTATGAAGTTTATGGCAGAGACCCAAATGAAGCTGATACTTTTAGTATATTCACTAACACTGCCTATATCTCAGACATTAAGATAATGCGTCCTGATGCGGACATTTATATTATTGCCGTACATGATGATGCTATCGAACAAGTTTTGGATGAATTACCATTCAAAATCACTAGTGAACAGATATTGGCGCATACTTCTGGCGCAAGACCATCCAAAATACTTGCTCCTTATGCCATGCACTATGGTTGCTTCTGGCCATTGCAAACCCTGACAAAGGAATTGCCAATCGCTTCACGTCAACTTCCAGTTATTTTTAATGGTTCTGATTTTGTCTCTGAAGCGCATCTTGGAGAAATAGCGGATCAGATAAGTGATTATGTCATGCTAGTAGACGATAAGAAAAAAAGCAAAATGCATTTGGCAGCTGTTATGTTGAATAATTTTGTTAACCATATAAATAGGTTAGTATCAGATTATTGTAAAGTGGAAGGATTAGATTTCAGTATCTTCAAACCATTAATTAAAGAAACTGCACTTAAATTAGATTTAGGGTCACCGTCTGAAATACAAACAGGCCCTGCAAAAAGAAATGATAAACTAACGATCGAAAAGCATCTAGAAATGTTAGAGAAGTATGATGAACTGTATAGGTTTTATTGTTTAGCAACTGAGAGCATTATCAAAAAGTACCATAAAATATGAGGATTATAGGTGAGTTTGATGCAGGAGACATAAAGATTTCTGTATTTAAAATGAATGAACGTATTTCAATAAAATTTGAAAAAAATCTATTAGAACAAACCTATAAATTTAGAGATGGTAGTGCAATCGCTTCTCTAGAAGATGCAAAAACTTTTTGTTCAGAACATACAATAAGTGAAATCAATGATGTCTTTGATGCTATGTCAAAAAGCAGATCAAGATCGCTGAACAATATGATCGAAAATCAAGAAGAAAAATTTGATGTGATTGTTTAACTTAATAACTATACAAATCTCTAACTTCTTCTAACTAAGAATTTATACATTTTCATAAAGCTCAAAACTACCGTACTTAATACAGCAAACTTGACATTTTATTTAAAAGCATCAATTATTTTAGGGGTCATCGTTAAATAAATGTACCAAAAACTAAATACACCCCTTATTTTAACATACCATTGACAAAATAATTATATTTTATTTTTGGAATGACCTTTAAACATCTACCTTTGTGGTCTTAATTCATAAACCACTTAAAATAACATGGCAGTAATAAGATTTCAAGCAATTCAAACCACACTAGACAGAAAACCTGTTCATATTGTGGAACCTACAGAAAGAAGATCAGAGTTATATGGAATCAATGTATTCAACAAAAACTCATTCAGTCACTACATGTCTAAAGATGCGTCAAATGCTGTAATGGATGCTATCAATCATGGTAAAAAGATAGATAGAAAGATAGCTGACCAAGTTGCTACAGGTATGAAGTCTTGGGCAATCTCAAAAGGGGCAACCCACTATACACACTGGTTTCAGCCTCTTACAGGTGGTACAGCAGAAAAACATGATGCTTTTTTCGAACCTAATGGTGATGGTACAGCAATTGACAAATTTGACGGTGGACAGTTGGTACAGCAAGAACCAGATGCTTCTAGTTTCCCGAATGGAGGTATTAGAAATACATTTGAAGCACGTGGGTACACAGCTTGGGATCCTACATCACCTGCTTTTATCATGGGTACAACATTATGCATACCTACTATATTTGTTTCTTACACAGGTGAAGCACTAGACAACAAAGTGCCATTGCTGAGAGCGCTTCAGAGCGTAGACAATTCTGCCACAGAAGTAGCAAGATATTTTGACAAGAATGTAAATAAAGTAATTGCTACCTTAGGTTGGGAGCAAGAATATTTCCTCGTAGACAGTGCACTTGCAGCATCTAGACCAGACCTTATCATGGCAGGAAGAGTTCTACTCGGACACGAAGCTGCAAAGGGTCAGCAATTGGAAGACCATTATTTTGGTTCCATTCCTGAAAGAGCTTTGGCCTATATGCGTGAACTAGAGATAGAAAGTATAAAACTAGGAATACCTGTAAAAACTAGACATAATGAAGTAGCTCCAAATCAATTTGAGCTTGCTCCGATTTTTGAAGAAGCAAATCTTGCTGTAGATCACAACTCATTACTTATGGATGTGATGAGTAAAATTGCAGCAAAACACAATTTTAAAGTACTATTTCACGAGAAGCCTTTTGCTGGAGTAAATGGATCAGGAAAACACAATAACTGGTCACTAGCTACTGATACAGGTATCAACCTACTAAGTCCAGGAAAGACGCCAAAAAGTAACTTGCAATTTTTGACTTTCTTTATAAATACCATCAAAGCTGTACATGATTATGATGATTTGTTGAGAGCATCTATAGCATCAGCCAATAATGACCACCGTCTAGGTGCCAACGAAGCTCCACCAGCAATCATATCTGTTTTCATTGGTAAACAATTAACTGAAGTTCTTGATGAATTAGAGAGAGTGACTGACGGAAATTTATCTCCTGAAGAAAAAACAGAGTTGAAACTTAATGTGGTAGGCAAGATTCCTGAGATTCTATTAGATAATACGGATAGAAACAGGACATCACCATTTGCATTCACAGGTAATAAATTTGAATTCAGGGCAGTAGGTTCTTCTGCAAACTGTGCGAAAGCAATGACCATACTAAACATGATTGTGTCAGAGCAACTGCGTAAATTTAAAGCAGAAGTAGACAACTTGATCGAAAACAAAAATATGAAAAAAGATGATGCCATCTTTAATGTATTGAGAGAATTGATCAAAGCGTCCAAAAGAATCAGATTTGAAGGAGATGGATATAGCGAGGATTGGGTAAAAGAAGCTAAAAAGCGTGGACTTTCCAACTTCAAAACTACGCCAGAAGCACTCAAAGCTCAAGTCAGTAAAGAAACTTTTGCGCTTTATGAATCTCATGGCATCATGAATAAAATAGAAGTAGAAGCAAGATACGAAATAGAGTTAGAAGAATATATCAAAAAGCTTCAAATCGAAGGAAGAATCCTTGGAGATATTGCGACTAATCATGTGATACCAACAGCAATTGCCTACCAGAATACCTTAATAGAGAATGTAAGAGGATTAAAAGAAATCTTTGGTAATGAATATACTAAATATGCTTCTGAGCAAGTAGGACTTATCAAGGATATATCTGGTTACATCGGATCTATCAAATCTAATGTGGACAAAATGATAGATGAAAGAAAGAAAGCCAACAAAATCGGTCATGCAGACAAAAGAGCCGATGCTTACTGCAATAAAGTCAAACCATATTTTGAAGAAATAAGATATGCTTGTGACAAACTAGAACTCCTAGTAGACGATGAATTATGGCCATTAACTAAATACAGAGAATTGTTATTTACAAGATAAACAAATCACTTATCCCGCAGTATACAGCATTTGTTATTCCTGCGGGATTTTTTTTATTTTGAAATCTTGTAAGTGTTTATTAATTGAAAAACATTACTCTTTGATCCTAAGTAATGAAATTAACCATAAGGACTACCGATAAAAATTTTCATATCCAAGAAAAATATTACCGAATACCCTTTTTTGAACAATAAACATATCAGTATCATCTACCCAAGCATAGAATCGCTCCATCTGTGCTACATCCTTTGGACCACGAGAGTTCTTATCTTTCCAAATGATATCTTCATACGAGTAGAAAACACTTTTTTTGATATTACCATTTGTTTTTTTCATTTCAACGACGCAAAATGGAACTAGTTGGAGTAATGTATCTATCCCTTCTTTAGCATCAAAGATATCTTCTGCACCCAACATTTCAAAACTACTCAAATAAGCATTCACTACCCTTTCATTTAGTGGCTTGTCAGTTTTTTGAACATTTGCAATCGTAGGACTGACGGTAACAGTCTTTCCATCTTTAACTAATTTGAATGAAGAAGACTCACTTTTTGGATAGTTAACTGTGATCGATTCTATTTGTTCTGGCTTTTCTCTAAATATGAATTTGTCTCTATAATTTTTCACAGGTTGCTCAAACCTTGATCTCAGACCGCCCATTAGTCCTGGTAAATGCATGACATATGCTTGCTCCTCACCTTTCATCAACATGTAAGTGCCTTCCCCTTTTTGTGTATCAGACCCAATGTAAAATGTCTTAAAAGGCTGATCACTATTATTATAAAGTGACACTTCTATTGCATATTTACCTATACTTTCTTTGACTGTTGCATTAGCTGCTTTGGGCGGGACATAAAGCATTTTCATATCTACCAATGCTTTTTCAATGTTAATGAAGACAGCATCATTGACCAAATATTTTCCATTAAGCAGCCAAGATTTTCCATTTTTACTAAACTGAATAGGCTGTAATCTTGGATGTTTTAAGACAATATTTGTGATCTCATCCATAGATTCCACAGTAAATCCACGATCTGCAGTGACCATACCCTTTGTATTGGCACTATTTTTTTGATACAAATAATAAGCTCCACCAGACAAAAGTAACAATGCAAATAATAATATACCTATTCGTTTCATTCTAAATTTCCTTTAAATTATCCAAATCAAAATTTATGTTCAAATTTCGCTTGCTTGTATTCACGAAGTAAACCTCCTTCTCCTTATATAATGGTAAATAATCCCAAATATAGCCAAAAGTACAACAGGTAGACCAACATTTATAAATTGCCACTTTGTTTTCTCATCCTTTGTCTTAACGGCGTCTAAAAGTCGTAATTTTATTTCCTTTGAACGGGACTCTAGTATACTTCCATCATCTAGCATGTATTCTATCATATTTATCACAAAGTCTTTATTTCCTTTATAATATTTTCTTTCCCATTTATTGTAGCCAATATCTTCTGTCTGACCATTGGTAGTATTCACCAGATTTTTGGCGAAATCAGAATCAGAAATCACGATTTGCTTCGTAGGCTTACTTTTTTCTATAAACTGAACGCCCATCTGCTCGAGATTGGACTGAACATCTGGTGTAAGTCTATTTTTGAAAAAAGATTCAAACTGACCTTCTAACAAAACAGCTAACGGTTTCTGACCGCCATTAAATTTGGATGGGTCTGGTGCTGTTTTCAGAATCTCAAATGTCAATCGCATAGGTTGCAATTGTGATCTTGAATACTTAGATGTGGTCAGCAATATTGTCTTTTTAATATTCGCATCCGTCTTTATGGTGTCAATGGTACTAGGGAAAAACATATTAATCCTATCAACATTTTTGACTATCGGATGAATACTAGTCGTCGCAGCTGAAGTATGATAGTACCAAGGAAATAGTTTTGTCTGTGGCTTATCGCCTGCCATCCCAATGACTTGTGGTATATAACTACATTCCAAATCCATAATTAAATCTGGCATAATCCTAGCTCCATATTTGAATAATAAATTATCCACACCTGAATCTGTATCTGTAGGTATATAAAATTTATTCTTGCTAATACTATCCAATGAAATATGAAACTTGTCTAATAGCCATAAAACCTTACCTCCATTCATGACATATTGGTCAATTTTGAACTGATTCTGGATCGATATCGGAGTTTTTGGTCCAGCAACAACTAATAAATCTATCGTACTATCTAACTTCATTAGGGAATCAAGATATATCCTACCTACCTTGTGAAATCGCCTAATTTCGCTTTCTAATCTGAAGGTTTGAGATTCATCCCACTCTTCATTCCCTTGGGTAAAGAGAACATTTTTAGATCTTGGCGCTTGCAGTTTTTGGAAAGCATTGGCAAATTTATATTCTAATAATGCGACCGATTTATTGAGAATGACATCTTCATCATCTCCTGGTTTTTGTTCTTCCAATAGATTAATGATATACTTTTTTGCTTTGTACGTAACTATAGCAAAAGGGAATACCGCTTTTTGAACCAATTGTGTACCATCAGAATAACTTAATGAAACGGGTACAATTTTTTCTTCGATCAGCATTTTCTGCCTTTGTTCGACAACTCGTGGACTACCTTCTGAAGGATCTTCAAATTCATAGACAATATTCGGGTTGATATCCCTAAGTTTGTCCATTAAATCCTTGACAGACGATTGTAATCTTTTGAATCCAGATGGAAATTCACCATCCAACAAAACCTTGATGGTAATATTATCATCAGGAGCTGCTATAACTGCTTTTGTACTTTCAGAAAGTGTAAATCTCTGATCGTCAGTGAGATCTACTTCTGTATATAGAAAAGATGCAATGATATTTACTACAATAATTATTGCTACGACTAGTAAAAATTGCAAATATTTATTTGATGTTTTCATAAAAGTGCCTTATTCGTTTTTAACTTCGTCTTTCGAGTACGCTTACAGTTGCATACAAAAACACAAAAATGATCGAAATAAAATAAATGATATCTCGGCTATCTATCAGTCCTTTACTAATACTGGTGTAATGATAATTTATACCAATTTTCTGAATAAAAAGGTCAAAAGTGGTCGTAAAAACTGGCATTCTTGCGATGTAACTGAATGCCCAATGAAAAAAGAAACACAGGAAAGCGCCTAAAATAAACGCTATAATTTGATTATTGGTAAGTGTAGAAGCTAACATACCTATCGCTACAAAAGCACCTGCCAAAAAAAACAATCCTATATAGGATCCAATAATAGCTCCTGAATCAAGATTTCCCACTGGTGAACCAAGCTGATAGACCGAATAATAATAGACTAAAGTGGGCAACAAGGCAAAAATAACTAGGGTGAAATTTGCAAAATACTTACCCAATATTATCTCAAAGGTGGTAAGTGGTTTTGTGTATAAAAACTCAATCGTACCTTTGGCTTTTTCTTCAGCAAAACTTCGCATCGTCACAGCTGGTATCAAAAATAAAAACACCAATGGCGCAATGGAAAATAGCTGATCCATTGTGGCAAAGTTATAATCCAAAACACTGGTATCTGAAAATACCCACATAAACAATCCTATGGACACTAAAAAAACACCAATTACTAGGTACCCAATTAATGAACTAAAAAAAGCATTGATCTCTTTAAAATAAATACTAAACATCTATGGTCGATTTCGTCAATTTTCTGAAAATGTCTTCTACATTAGCTTTATCAGTCTTCATTTCTAATATTGTAAGTTGATTTGAAACTGCAAAATTAAATATTTCTGCCCTGATATCTTCATTGCCTTTGATAGTAAAAATGATTTCTTCACCTTCTTTTCTTACATCGGTCACATTTTTAATACCATTAAATAAAGTGGTGGAAACATTTTTTTGGGCAAATTCTACTCTAACAGATCTATTACCTTCCATTCTGTTTCTCAAAGTATCGATGGACTCGTCCGCTACAAGATTTCCGTTGTTTATGATGACTACCCTATCACATAATGCTTGTACTTCTTGCATGATGTGTGATGAAAAGATAACCGTTTTTTCTTTACCAAGTTCTTTGATAAGACTTCTGATATCCAATAATTGGTTCATATCAAGACCTGAAGTTGGTTCATCTAGGATCAATACCTTAGGATCATGAATGATGGCTTGCGCAAGACCTACTCTCTGTCTATAACCTTTAGAAAGTGTGCCGATGATCTTGTTTTGTTCTTTGCCAAGACCTGTCATATCGATGATATCCGAAATTCGGGCTACTTTATTTTCTATCCTATGGATGCTTGCCACAAATTGTAAAAATTCTTTGACATACATTTCTTCATACAAAGGATTATGTTCTGGTAAATAACCGATTTGTTTTCTGACAAGCAATGGAGATGTTTTGATATCATATCCTTCTACAGTAGCTGTCCCTTCTGTCGGTTCTGTATAACAACACAACATTTTCATACTAGTTGTTTTGCCTGCGCCATTTGGGCCTAAAAAACCTAATATTTGCCCTGGATGAGCTTCAAAGGACAAATTATCTACTGCTTTTTGCGTACCGAAATGTTTGGATAAACCTTGGACAATCACTGACATGAACTGATATTTTTGTGTTTATTGATATTACAAAATTCGCATAACCTGTCTTATACTATCATTAAGATCATTTCGTTGGATTTGACAAGCAAAAACTCGTCTCCAACTGACCGAATATCATACACTTCACAGGTTAAAATCAAAACGAGTGCAAAAGTAAGGATATTGCACATATAATCGTAAGATAATCTTAAGAGTTTATGTCGCTTAAAACATTAAATGTAATTTAATTGGGGAATTTCTTGAATTGTTGATTTGCAGAATTGCTGATTTGCGGAATTGGGGAATTGGTTGATTTGCGAAAATGGTCATTTACTTAGTTATCGCTCGCCGCTTACTTTCATCATCAGGTCTTCTACATGATGGACCAATTGTGTATAAAGCGCATCCCTTTTGGTCTCTCTTGTGCGAATGAGAGGAAGATCTACATGAATATGCTCCACAATTCTAGAAGGTGCATACTTCATAATATAAATATCATCGCCTAGATAAACCGCTTCTGAAATGTCATGGGTCACAAAGATCACAGTAGAATGAAATTTTTCCCACAGCTGAAGTAAGAGCTCTTGCATTTGAATTCTAGTCTTGACATCTAGAGCTCCAAATGGTTCGTCCATCAATAGAATTTCAGGATTAGATAGCATACTTCTTGCGATGGCCACACGTTGTAACTGACCTCCTGACAAAGTAGGATACATGGCATATTTTTTTTCATGACCATCTAGACCTACTAGCTTGATCATTTCCATGGCGCGTTCGTTACGGTCCTTTTTATTAATACCTTGATATCGAAGTGCAAGACCGACATTGTCCAAAACCGTCATCCAAGGCATGGAAGAATATTGCTGAAACACCATACTCACATGGGTCTTATCATCCACAGGTTTGCCTTTTATCAAAACTTGGCCTTCGGATGGTTGTTGTAAGCCTGCAATATATCTCAATACCGTAGATTTGCCTGAGCCTGACATACCAAGTATGACTACAAATTGTCCTTGTGCGGGTTTATCTTCAATGATGAGATTAAAATCTTTG
>DAOLFJ010000029.1:0-27121 GCA_035326365.1 Saprospiraceae bacterium
CTGAGTTAGCACTGAGTTCCGACGAGTTCCGACTGAGTTCCGACGAGTTCCCACTAGCGTGGACTAGCGTGGGCTGTATGAGTCAATATAAAGGTAAATTGTATCTAATATTGGTTTCTTTCATCCAGAACACCTTGGCTAGTTAAGATTAAAAGAATGTTCTAAGCTCAAAAAAAATAAAAGTTTGCACCAAATGATGGTGTAATAACATCTTTACTTTATTATTCATCATCTATAATTAGTGAGTGAACAAAAAAGAGAAAGATGGTATCAAGTAAGTTTTTTCTACTAATTTTGGTTTTACCAATGTTTATAAATGCTCAACCAATAAAGGAAGTAATAAAGACATTTTATAAATCAAAACAAATTTATGAACAATATTGGGTTTTAGAATCTAATCCATCTATCAAACACGGCCCATTTGTATCTTACAAACAAATGACAGAAAATCAATGGAAAGATTATAATAAAGGACGACTAAACCTAGATGATTTTGTGCAATATAAAGGCTTTTACAACCTTAATAAAAAAGATAGCACTTGGTATGAAAAAGGAAACACTCGTTCATATAAAAGTGGCAAAAAAGCGGGAATTTGGACCGAGTCAATTGAAAAAGGCCAAGTCATTCTTAGGTATGATCATGATAAGCAAATTTTTTTGGAACCAATTTTTAATATCAATATAAAATATCCAGCAAAAGCAAGAGAAAATAATGTGGAAGGTGAAGTCATTGTATCTTATGTGGTAAACTCTGATTGTTCTATTTCTAATGTTAGAATATCAAAATCATTATCTAAGGAATGTGATGATGCGGTACTGAATAAAATGGCTATTATAGCAAAATACTATCAGAATCAAATTAATAATTGCATTTTGGAGGAAAAGGAATTTAAATGCCGTTTTGCAATGACTAAGTGATATTTATTTCTTCCCAATATTCGTTAATACTTGTTAAGCTATTGCCAAAAAAGAAATTAGTAACACCAAAAATAAATCCCTACGCCATCTTAGGTTTGATACTCATTTTTTAATAACATCAAATCCATTTCTAAGATGAACAAATTAATTTTTTTCTTAATAGGCGCTGTGTTAATTTTTTCTTGCAAACAAGACCAAGAAAATGCCATAGTTGATAATTCTTTATACTTAGAAGCTCCGAAAAGTGAAGGACCCAACAGTTCAGTGGGAAATAATGAAGAGACAGCATTATCTGACATTGAAAGCCGAGTACAAGAAGATAGAAAAATAATTCGCACAGGAGATATTGCTTTTGAAACAGTAGATGCAAAAAAGACTAGAAAGAAGTTGGATTCACTGATCTCTATCCATCAAGGTTATGTTTCGAATGAAAATATTACAAATTATGAATACAAAAATGAATGTGTCGTCAGTATCAAAGTGCCATCACAGCATTTTTTGGCCCTAATGGATGATATTTCGACTTTGGCAGGGAAGCTCGATCGAAAAAATATTCAATCCGATGATGTGACTTCAGAATTTATAGATTTACAAGCTAGGGCAAAAGCCAAAAAAGTACTAGAAGCTAGATATCTAGAGTTGTTGGCAAAAGCTAATAAAATCAGCGAAATGCTAGAAATAGAGCGTGAACTAAACAATGTGAGAACAGACATAGAGTCGATGGAAGGGAGAATAAAATGGTTGTCTAATCAAGCTGCTTTGAGCACGATTTCAATTGTTTATTATGAAAAGCTAAACGATAACTTAACAGCTAAAAAACCATCCAAATTTGCCGAAGCCATACTAGGTGGATGGGATATTTTAATGTCTTTTTTGGTTTTTACACTTTACTTATGGCCATTCATCTTGCTCTCAATAGCCGTGATATTTATCTATAAAAAGTATAGAAAATAAAGTAAACACTCATATTCGTCCAATATCATAATAAATTTGACTTCTAGTCGATAATTTGTACCATATTTGTGGTATCACTTAACTATTGTTGATATGGAAAACCAAAATGATAAATTAGATATCCTCCTTGATCGACTATCGTCTATCATTAAGAGGCAAGAAAGTTTTTCAGCCGAGATCGATGCCATTCGCAAGGAAATCATCAATATAAAGATGTCAACTCCTTATGTCGTAGAAACGATTGAGGATGATCTCGTACCAGAGATATCACACGCTTTGCATCCTGATAAATCTATACAAGAATCTAATCCACCATT
Source organism: Saprospiraceae bacterium (assembly GCA_035326365.1). Taxonomy (GTDB): domain Bacteria; phylum Bacteroidota; class Bacteroidia; order Chitinophagales; family Saprospiraceae; genus OLB9. The sequence continues at coordinate 2,190 of DAOLFJ010000029.1, forward strand.
AGTAAACACACCATCAGAGGTTATCCATCACCCTTTAGAGCAATCTGCTGATCCACAACCAAATATTGTTGATGCAATTTTTAAAAAAGGTATAAATTTCGAAAAGCTCATTGGTGAAAACCTTATCAATAAGTTAGGCATTGCCATTACTATCATTGGCGTAGCGATCGGTGCTAAATATTCTATAGACAATAATCTCATCAATCCTTTGACACGTATCATACTTGGATATTTGATGGGTATAGGTTTGCTTGGAGTTGGTATGAAGTTGAAACAAAATTACAACAACTTCAGCGCTGTACTTGTGAGTGGTGCAATAGCAATCATGTATTTTATCACTTATGCGGCATACAGTTTTTATGGCTTGTTTAGCATGGAGGTTGCTTTTGGTTTGATGTTGATGTTTACTGTTTTTACAGTAGTCACGGCCATACACTATGATAAACAAGTAGTAGCACATATTGGCCTTGTCGGTGCGTATGCAGTTCCATTTTTATTGAGTGAAGGATCGGGCAAAGTCGGAGTTTTATTCACTTACATGGTTATCATTAACCTAGGCATTCTAGTGTTGGCCTTTAAGAAATACTGGAAAGCGTTGTACTATGTATCTTTTGCACTGACGTGGATGATATTTGCGAGTTGGTACAATATGAATTTTGTCCATACACAACATTTTGGCTTGGCATTTCTATTTCTGACGATCTTCTTTGCTATTTTTTATGCTGTATTTTTAGCGTATAAATTGGTCAGAAAAGAACGGTTTGATGCTTTCGATATCATCTTTTTATCTACCAATTCATTTATATTTTATGGATTCGGTTATTCTTTATTAAGTGGTGATTCTGCATATAATCAGTTGCTTGGTTTGTTTACCTTAGGCAATGGCTTGTTGCATTTTATAGTGACGATTGTAGTTTATAGGATGAAATTGGCTGATCGTGGACTGTTTTATTTTGTGGCAGGATTGGTTTTGGTGTTCATTACGATGGCTATTCCTGTGCAGTTGGATGGACATTGGGTCACTATGATTTGGGCATTTGAAGCAGCACTTTTGTTTTGGATAGGAAGGACAAAAAATGTGCCTGCCTATGAATATATGTCTTATCCATTAATGATATTATCTGTAGCGAGCCTTGGCGAAGATTGGTCAAAATATCAGTTCCTAGACATTGAACAAGTGAATACAATTTTACCTGTTTTTAATATCTATTTCTTGACAGCTGTTTTAGTAATATTTTCTTTTGTGTTTATATTTTTTATTCAACAAAAGTATAAAAACATAGAGCCATTACTAGGTATCAAATCTTGGGATCAGGTGCTGACTATTTTTCTAAGTCTCTCGCTAGTGATGTTGATTTTCACTACTGTTCAAATAGAAATTGATGCTTATTGGCAACGTGCATATGAAGCATCAGTGGTGCAAGACAAAACCGATCCTGACAATAGTTATCCAGTTTATAATTATGATTTGTTGACTTTTGGTAACCTATGGGCACTATATTTTTCACTGATTTATGCGGCTATTTTAATGTGGGTAAATACCAAATTTGTGAGAAACAGAGTCGTGGGTATCATTCTTTCACTAGCAGCGGTTTGGGTTTTATTATCGTTTTTGACTGTCGGTCTGTTTAATGCAGGAGATTTGAGAACAAGTTATTTAAATAATTTCAATTCGGAGTTTTATGAAAGGGGAATCTGGCATCTCGGTGTAAAATATCTTGGAATCATGCTGGCAAGTTTCACGTTTTATAGTTTGTTTTTGCACGCCAAATCTACTTTTATGGAGACTACAAAACGTCGCTGGGTATTGATGGAATTGTTTGTAGCAATCTTTATGTGGGTGATACTTAGCAATGAATTATTGACATGGATGGATATCAATGATGTGGCAGATTCCTTTAAACTTGGCATGAGTATTCTGTGGGGAATCGTCGCTTTATTATATATTGTTTTTGGTTTGTGGAAAGGGAAAAAACATATTCGGATTTTTGCCATAGTTTTATTTGCAATTACATTGTTGAAGTTGTTTTTCTATGACATTTCGCATTTAGGTACTATTGCAAAAACAATCATTTTTATATCTCTAGGAATTCTATTGCTCATTACATCGTTTTTATACAACAAATACAATAATCTCACAGATGTGGAAGAAAAATAAGGGTTTAGTCTTGATTGTAATTTTGTTTGTTTACCAATTTTCATTTGGTCAAACCAATGATCATTTCTACAAAAGACAATTAAAAGGAGTAAACGATCAATGGCACAAAATTGTATTGCCACTTGATATGTATCCCAAAGTTTCGGAAGATTTATCAGATGTGAGAATTTACGGCTATAGCCAAAATGGGGATACTTCAGAAGTTCCATACATTACTCAAATACCCGAATCAAAGGCTATTTCCAAAGAATTGGATTTCAGCCTTATCAATAGTGCATCCAAATCAGATGGGTTTTATTTCACATTCCATATGGCTGACCAAGTCCTAATCAGTGAGATAATTCTTTCCTTTGTGGATCAAAATTTTGATTGGAAAATAAAACTAGAAGGTAGCCAAGACTTAAATGAATGGTTTACGATTGTGGATAATTATCGGATTCTTTCTATAAGAAATGGTATCACAGATTATCAGTTTGGTAAGGTCGTATTTCCACCGTCTAAATATAATTATTTCCGCTTCTTTATCAAATCCAAAGAGAAACCTAAATTACAGCAAGCAAAAGTTTTAACTACCCAAAAATTAGATATCCCATTGTCAGAGAGACAGAACAAATATACAATTACTAAAAATAAAAAAGAAAAAATCACTACAGTTGATATCACTTTGTCGTCTTATGTACCGGTTTCTGATGTAAAAGTGTATTGTGACAAAAAGGTGGAATTTTATAGATCATTTACTTTGGAAGCGTTAACAGACAGTACCAAACTCACTTCGGGAGAATGGAAATATCATTTCAGTTCAGTCATGTCAGGTACACTAAGTTCATTAGAAAACAATCATTTATCTTTTAAAAATACTTGGACAAAACACCTAAGGTGTATCATTCAAAACCATGACAATACCCCTGTCAAAATTGATTCTATACGAGTATCTGGACCTGATTCTCGACTTATTGGAAGATTTGATGACAAAAATTTGCAATATTATTTGGTCTATGGTGATAAAAGATTGCATAAACCTACATATGATATCGCTCATTTTGCCACACCTGATAATGTGCAAAGTTTAGAATTGGGTGATGAAGAAGTCATAAATGTAGATGGTGTACCACAAAGTCCGCCACTCTTCGAAAATAAATGGTGGCTTTGGATATTGATGGTGGCGATTATCATCATTTTGGGAGGATTCACTTTGAAGATGATGAAGGGAACTTCTTAATAAAAGCATAAATTTTGAAGTTGGGCGCTGATTTGCATACAAATGAACGTTGAAAGCTCTATTTTTGCTGTTCATAATATTTAAGTCACATCTTTTGAAAAAGATAGATAAACTCATATCGACTAGTTTTATTGGACCTTCGGTCTTGTCATATTTCGTGGCAACATTCGTTTTGGTCATGCAGTTTTTATGGAAGTATATAGATGAGATACTTGGCAAAGGTTTTACTATTTTGGAGTTACTTGAGTTGATCTTTTATTATGCCATTACGCTTATTCCTCTAGCTGTTCCTATTACCATCTTGATATCATCAGTGATGGTATTTGGCGATATGGCCGAAAAATATGAGTTGTCGAGCATGAAATCGGCAGGTATTTCTTTGTTGCGCATTATGTTGCCAAGTTTGATGGTTGCCTTTTTTATAGGTTTATTTTCCTTATTTGCTTCCAATTATCTCAAACCTGCGGCAAATCTTCAGTTTCAGAAACGATTTATCTCCTTGCGGAAACAGAAATCTGCACTTTCTATAGAGCAAGGTATCTTTAATGATGCTTTCGGAGAGACAATCATAAGGGTAAATGAAATTGAGAAAAATGGTCGTGATATCCATGATGTATTGATATATGACCATACTCAAAATGACAAAAGCCTTATTTCTGTGATGTCGTCCAAAGGTGGCGAAATGTTTACAGCTGAAGAAGGCAAGTATTTTATCATGAAGCTTGATACAGGCATTCAATATCAAGAGTTAGAAAAGAAAACAAAACTTGGTAGCCCTAAATCGGAGATTCCATTTATGAGAACCTACTTTGACCAATGGACTAAGACATTTGACATGGAGCAATTTGATGGGGAGGAAGGTATTTTGAATTTTAATCGCAACAAAGAAGATATGATGAATACTTTTCAGCTGTGGCGTGCCATCGATACTTTCCAAACTAATTATGCGGAAAATTATCAGAAAGTAAATGCACGAGTTGAAGCGATTTTTCTTTCTAACCAAAAGCCTAATATTGATGAAAAGACAAAATCTGACACAACTCCAAATAATGAACCCATTAAAGCTGATACCATCCAGAACATAGATACTCTCTCAAAGGATACATCTGTAAATCCTTTATCAGATAGTGCTACCATAAGAAAATTACCTCCAAACTTAATAAAGGCGCTTAACGCAACATTAAAGAAAAATCCAAATCAGTTACCAATTTCCAACAATATTCAAAGTACATCCGATAAAGCTTCCATTTATCAGCAAAAATATAATAGCAAAGCGAATCTTGCTCAAACCAAAGTATATAAAAGATTGATCTCTCAAAAAGAAGGTTTACCGATATCTGATGTAGATCATTTTTATGAGACCATTGATTCTGTCGATATTCGCGATGTGTTAACGAGAGCACAATCAGATCTTTCTCGAGATAGAGACGAACTTTTGTCCGTAAATAATGTGAATCAAGATTTTAGGAAATCTACAGAAAAATATCTTTTACGACTCAATCAACAATACAGTTGGGCTTTTATATGTATCGTTTTCTTATTTATTGGAGCACCCTTGGGTAGTATTATACGTAAAGGTGGATATGGCTATCCGCTTTTAGTTGCTATATTATTTTACATGATTTTTATTATTACCACAATACTAGGTGAAAAACTAATTCGCAACGATAGTATGGGTGGTATACAAGCAGCATGGTTACCTTGTTTATTGTTAGCACCTTTTGCGATTTTATTAACTTTTATGGCTATTAGGGATAGTCGGCTAAATCCTATGGCTCTTGTGGAAATGATATTGAGATGGCGAAAGCCCAAAGACAATGTCTAAATATTAAGTGAAAACCATCATGAAAGTGTAAATTTATTTAAAATATTTAGTTTTTGAATATTTGGAATTTTATTCTGTTTACAATTGTATGATCCTAATTTAATTAAAGCTAAGCTAAGTTTTAACTATTTGATAACAATTATATTTTGTTTTGTAAATAATTTGTTAACAATTTAATTCCATTTCAAACTTCACTAAAAAAAATCTATCTCCTTTTTTACTAGTTTTTTTCAGCAAATTTGTTTTCTTTGTACTTCCATTTACTCCCTTTTGATTTTAAACCTAATTTCAAATTAAAACAACCTGATAATGTATAACTTTACAAAATCGATTTATCTATTTATCTTTTTTAGCGTAATAATAACAACTAACATAGTTTCTCAGACTAATATCATTGTTACGACTTATGAAGATCTTAACGGAAATGGTATCCTAGACGGAGGCGAACCGACCAATATTGTAACACCACAACTTTGGAATGACACCAATATGGATGGTACTGGTGATGTCAACTCTGGATTGCCATATGTAGGTGGTCAGTTTGCAAATGTACCAAATGGTTTTTACGAAGTCATTATTCCTGCCAATTTTGGTGCATATTTACTTTTATCAACCAATCCCGCATCTTTTGCTTTCCAAGCGGATGGTACACCTCCAAATATCTTACTAGAAGCGGGATATTACATTCCAGCTACCATAGGTGATTTTGTTTGGGAAGACCTTAATGCAAATGGTTTGCAAGATGGCGGTGAACCTGGACTAGGTGGTGTGAGTGTAGACCTTAATGGTACTACTGGTTTGGGTGCGCCAGTAAATTTAAATACCACTTCTGCGGGGAGTGGAGCTTATAGCTTCACAGGGCTCGAACCAGGTACTTATACGCTTACTTTTAATGCATTAGCAGGGTTTGAAAGAACATTCCAGACAGCAGATAGTGATCCGAATAGACTTACGGGTGTCACAGCTCCGATAACTGTGATGAGTGATGATGTCATTGATGATATTGATGCAGGTTATTTTGTATTTGCCACAATAAGTGATTTTGTATGGGAAGATTTGAATGGCAATGGTATCCAAGATGGCGGTGAGCCTGGTATAAATGGAGTCACAGTCACTTTGACAGGTAATGATGGTTTTGGCAACCCTGTGAATTTAAACGAAGTTACAGCTGGAGGCGGTTTGTATGAATTTATGGATATTGTCCCAGGTACTTATACTCTTAACTTTGCCTTACCATCTGTCAATCATTTCTATACACAACAAGATGCTGGTGGAGATAATGTAGATAGTGATGCGGATAATATGGGGGATACAGCTCCATTTACAGTAATAAGTGATGATGATATCACCAATATGGATGCAGGTATGTTCCTTGGTGGTACCATTGGAGATTATACATGGATAGATTTTGATGGTGATGGTATACAGAATGACCCACTTCCACTCGGAGGTGTGAGTATCGCCATCACTGATAATGCTGGCAATCCAGTCAACGACGCACTAGGTCTTCCTATAGGACCTCAGGTGACTAATGGCGCAGGTAATTATTCATTCATTAATTTACCACCGGGTATGTATAAGCTTACATTTACTGCTCCAGGTGGATATTTCCCTACCACAGTAAATGCAGCAGGTGGAAATACAGATGTAACCGATGCTCCTGATGACTCAGACAATGATCAAGCAAATGGAAATATGACCTTCGATATAGAAATCACTTCTGGTGAGGTAGAGAATGATATAGATGCAGGTTTTTATGAGCCTATTACCATTGGAGACTTCGTATGGCACGATGCAAATGCAGATGGTATCCAAGATGGTGGAGAGCTTGGTTATGGTGGTGTCACAGTGACATTGCAAAGGTTCGGAGGACCTGCAACGGATGTCAATGGTAATCCTCTTGCACCAGTGGTCACAGATGGCGCAGGTATGTATGAGTTTATGAATATTAGACCAGGTCTATATGACATCACTATCACACCACCGCCTATGTGGTTGTTCTCCGACGTAGATGCTACCAATGATGACCAAGATAGTGATTTTAATAATGTTGGTAATCTTTTGACAAGGATAAATCTTACTTCTGGTCAAGTGATAGATAATATTGATGCAGGTATTTACAAAAACATAGATATTATTGGTACAATATGGGTGGAAGGAGATGGCAATAGCACACTAGATGGAGGCGAGTCGCTTCAGTCTAATGTGGAGGTCCATCTTATATCCAGTCCAGGAGGTACTGTTGTTGCGGTAAGTTTTACCAATGCTAATGGTGAGTATATGTTTAACGTGAAGCCTGGAGATTATTTGATTTCTGTGGTTTCTTCCAATTTTGGTTCTGGAAACCCTCTGAATGGATTGATAAGTTGTGTTGCTTTTGTAGATGCAAATATTGATACAGATCTTGACGATAACGGAGATGGTCCTATGACAGGCCCAATAGAAACAACTGTTGTACAATTTAGGTGTGGTGACGAGCCAGGAATGGATGGTACTGTCAATGAAACAATTGATATGTGTTTTACTTTTGACTGTAACTCACCGAATGCACTTGCAGCGCCTTCATGCGATATGGTCATGGATACATTTTGTGATCTTACCTTATTGGATGTTGGTTGTGCTCGAATGCCTAATTCTTTGGTCCAACCTGCTCCAAGCCCACTTTGTAATGGTGGTGGTGTGGCACATAATATGTCATGGTTTGCTTTTGTCGCAGGTACAGGTAATTATGAAATAGAAATAGACCCATTCGGATGTACCACTGTTGGTGGACAACAAGGTGTTCAGATGGGTATCTATGAAGATTGTTCTTTTACAACTTCTGTAGAATGTATGAATGCCTGTATAAGTTCGCCCTTTTCATTTTCAAATGCAAATTTAGTACCCGGAAATACTTATTATTTTTGGATAGATGGTTGTGGTGGTAGTGTCTGTAGTTACAATATAAATATCAATGGTAACTTCCAGCAATTTACCATTCCAGATCCGACTAGTGTTGACATTACCTCACATATGCCCGGTGAGATAGTTTGTCCTAATTCGATGGTTTCAGTTGAAGTTCCAGGTTTTACAAACTTAAATGCTAGGTTTATTTGGAGAATTATTGATCCTATGGGTGGTATGAGTTTTGTAGAAACCACAACGAGTACATTGGATTATACTGTTACTATGATTGGTACCTATACAATAGAGATATTTGAAGTTAGAAATAAGTGTGATTTGTCCATGGTAACTCAGTCCACCACAATTACAGTTGCAAATCCTCCTGATGAAGATTTTGGATTAGTAGTATTGTGTCCTGAAGATCTAGCTACTTATGGTGGACCAACTATGGACGCTTCTGGTAATACTGATCCAAACGGTGACGGTACTTTAGGATGGCAAGATCCAGGATTCAACTTTATGGTAGGTAATAATATGACGACCATCATGAGCATGGGTTGTGTTTATATGCAAGAAGTAGAAATTCAGTTATTTACTTTGAGCCCTCCTACAATTATTGATACAGTTTTGTGTGAGGGTGGTTTTCCATTTGTGGTAGGTGGTCAAAATTATAATTTTGGAACCGTATATGATATTAATAATAATATCATGATACCAGATGAAATAATAATTGATGATGCTAATGGTTGTGATAGTACAATTATTGTCTCTATTTATGACCTTAGGATGCAACCTTTGTTTTTTACAGAGAATGGTTGTGTTGATGGTGGATTTCAGTTAACGTATGAATACTTTGGACCAATTAATTATGCTGGTTTAGTTACTACGATCAGATGGAGAGATTCGGATGGTGTATATCTAAATGATGGTGATCCTGATGGAAATCCAATTACGCACATTGTACCTTCGAGTGGATTGTATTTTATCGAGTTTTCATATACATTGAATGGTACTACATGTACTTACGAAGACAGTTATAATTTAAATATTAGTAGCCAAGTACCCGCTACGCCAGTACCAAATGGAGCCTGGGTGACTCCTTTTTGCGCAACATCGACACCTCAAGTTTATTCTGTCACAAGTCCAGATGGAAACACAAATTTTGAGTGGACTTTCCCAAATAATGTAACAGCTACTGGTCAAGGCACAAATACACTTACTGTCAATTGGGGCAACGTCCTGGGAGGTCAGATATGTGTATTCACATCTAATGTATGTGGCGAAAGTGCTCCTTATTGTGAGACTATCGTAATTACGCCAATACCTGTAGCTGACTTTGATATCGACCCTGTAATCTGTATAGATAGTACGGGAAGTGTTACATATAATCTACCACGTGTACCAGGATATGTTTACAATTGGTCACTAGATGGTGGTAGTATTATCTCTACCAATAATTCTAATGGCATAGACTCTCTAGAAGTTATGTGGTCTACAGCTGGTTGGAAATATGTAGAGCTTATTGTGTCACAGAATGGCTGTCCATCTGCTGTACATAGAGATTCTGTAGAAGTTATTGGTAGGTTAACGCCACCATCAGTTACTTGTACTTCTACTGATACTGAGATTATTTTTAATTGGTCGGGAATAATGAATCAGACCAACGTATCAGTCATATCTTCGACGACAGGATTATTAGCTGGGAATTCATACACAGTTACAGGTTTATTACCTGGAGACAATGTAAATATTACTGTGACTTTGTCATCCACACATCCTTGTGGAGATATTATGATATCAGGTTCATGTATTACGCAAGACTGCGTACCAGAAATTATTTCTTTGGCACAAATTCCTCCTATTTGCCTTACTGCCAATCCTGCTTTAGTGGTAGTTAAGGATTCAGCTGTAACAGTAACCACAGACGGTATATACAGGTTTAGTGGTCCAGGAATAGTGGATATGGTTAATGGTATATTTAATCCAGCCGTTGCAGGTGTAGGTAGCCATACCATTAGATTTGATTATACAGATGCTATTGGTTGTATTTCAGCTTCTGCGTTTACTACCATAGACGTTTTTGCTACACCTACTTCAGATTTTACAACTGATGATATCATCTGCCAAGATAGTCTTGCTCGTATCCAATATACAGGAAGTATCCCTTCAGGTGGTACGTACACTTGGAATTTTGGTTCAGATGTAATATTACCAGCACCGACAGGTCGTGGGCCATTTAATGTAGGATGGACAGCACCGGGAGTTAAAAATGTAACATTGACTACTTCTAGAAATGGATGTGTATCTACACCAACGACGATACCAGTCACAGTGGAACCAAGGATTGCTCCAGTGGTAATTACTTGTCCTACCATCGGTGCGACAGTACTTACTTTCGACTGGAATGATGTGGCTAATACAAGTGGTTACAATATTACACTAAATAATGTAGTACAGCCGCCTACAAACAACTCTATACTTTCATTGACAGGTCTAGGTACGAATGAGACTTATACACTTGTCGTAGAAGCAATCAGTAATAATGCTTGTCCTGGAGTCACTAGTTCGCTAGTATGTAGCACTACAGATTGCCCACCGATATCTATCAGGTTTAATGTGCCAGATACAACTATTTGTTTTGGCAATAACTTACCATTAATAGATATCAATGCAACCATTATCGGTGGATTACAGTCTGCTAATCAAGTAATCACATGGGCTGGTCCAGGTGTAAATGCTACCACTGGTGTATTCAATCCTAATATAGCTGGTGTTGGTACACATACTATTGATTTTTCTCTAGTAGATGGTAACTGTACTAAAGATACTAGTATGGTTATTACCATCATTGCTCAACCAATATCTACTTTTACAGGAGCTGCCAATGTTTGTATTTCAGATGATTATTTCGTGACATTCACGGGAACTCCTAATCTACCTTTAAATTGGCAATTGCCTAGTGGTGTTACATCTTCACCAGCTGGACCAAATCGATACTTGATTTCATTCACCAATGATGGACCATTTACGATAGGATTATTAGTTGGTACAGCAAGTTGTGTCTCAGCACTTAGCACTTTAGATGTCTTGGTAGACCCTGAACTAGACACAGTAACGATCACTTGTCAGCAAACAACAACAAGTATAACATATAATTGGACAGCACTTGCAGAATGTGCATCTGAATATGAAGTCTCAATAAATGGAGTAGTCCAAGGCGTACAAAGTAATCTAAGTTTCTTTTTGGACAATCTCATGGTGGGCGAAATGGCAGAAATAAGTGTCTTGCCTATAAGCACATGTGCCTGTCCAGCAATAGCCACATCCAAAACTTGTGAAGCCAAGGAGTGTCCTACGATTACAGTTAATGCCGTTACACCTTTACCATCATTCTGTAGAGGATCTGTCATAAACGCATTCCAATTGACATCCACTCAAACAGGATCAAATGGAACAGGTACAGGCTCTTGGTCTGGCACAGGTGTATCTAGTACAGGCCTATTTAATCCAGCAGAACTATCTCCTGGTGTTTATACATTGACCTATTCATTCTCCGAAGAGAGTTGTGACTATACAGGAACAGTTGATGTAGAAATTTTTGACACGCCTTCAGTAAGTGTAACCACGGTACAACCAGAATGTTATCAAGACAACTTCGGTCAAGCAACTGTTACAGCTGAGAATGGAACTGCTCCGTACACATATACCCTTAATGGCAATGTAGTCACTTTACCGCTTGCAGATTTATCACCAGCATCTTACCAAATATTGGTGACGGATATAAATAGCTGTACTGCAAATGAAACATTTACCATTTCTTCTGCTGCTGAGCCTACCTTAGTTTTATCTGGTAATACTTCTATCATAAGCGGTCAGCCTACAACACTCACAGCTACAGTTTCTAATTTGTCTTCGACAGTTGATTCTATAGTTTGGATATCATCCAATGGTACTATCGTATGCAGAGGTGTTAATTGTACCACCATAACTGTAGCGCCAGAAGCAGACGAGACCTACTGTGCTACCGTTTTCTTTAATAATGGATGTAATATCAATGATTGCATCACAGTTCGAGTTCAGAAAGTATCTGTCATAACTATTCCAAATATCTTCTCACCAGATGGCAATAATGCATCATTCTTTGTAGAAGGTTTTGAAAATATTAAAAGCATCAAGTCTATGAGCATTTTTGATAGATGGGGCAATCTTGTTTTCCTTAAAGAAAATATCTCAGCAGGTGACAGATCACAAGGATGGGATGGAAAGCTTAACTCTAACAAAGTAACGCCTGGTGTCTACGTATACAAAATTGAAATTGTAAACTTAGAAGACGAAATAGAAATAAAGGCTGGAGACGTAACTGTCTTGTAAGCGATTCATCATTGAATATTAAAAAAAGCGCTCTTGGAATGGTCCTTGAGCGCTTTTTTTTGATACATAAGTTGTAAGAAACAGGTAAAATTGTGCACTTGAAATGTAAGATGATTTGAATAATGAAAAATGAATGAAGCCATTTAATATCAATTTTGAATTATATTGCTACATTTGCACCATATTGGTTGTTTCTTGGTGTATTTCATCTTGAAACATTAAAAGGGAATCCGGTGTAAAGGATGTTTTTTCTTTGAGTCCGGAACTATCCCCGTAGCTGTAAATTTCAATAAAAGCTTAGGCAAAATACCACTGTCATACTTTATGTGATGGGAAGGTGCCCAAAGTGAAATGAGTCAGAAGACCTGCCAATATGTATTTTTGTATTGACTTTCGGGATGAAAGGTCGGTCAAAAGAAAACATGATAGATGAATGTACAGTCATAAGATTGTATAGTCAATTTGTTTTCTATTGGTCAGCTTTGTCTTCTCGGCAAAATGTAATGTATTGACCAGATTTTTTATAAAGTTTATTTTATTAATCATTTTCCTTCAGGAAGACTCATCTTTGTTTAGTCAGCATATGCTAGATTCAGTGGTCATAAAAGGTGAAAAAATATATGCTTTTGACCTAGTCCAAGCAAGTTATGAAAAAAAGGATAGTGGCAGGATTTTAGTTAATACACCAGAATTTTTACAAAACATCATTGGTGGTCAAGTGCAAATGAGTTCTCCAGGAGGATTACACACTTTTCTGCATCGTGGCATGGGCACACGTCACCTCCCTATTTTATGGAATGGTATAAATATTCAGAGTGTTGTAAATGGTACTTTTGATTACAATCTTATTCCTATTTCTTTAGTGGGAGATATCAGTTTTTATAGCTTTGGTTCTCCTACTTTGACGGGAAATAATAGTTTGGCTGGCGTTGTAAATATTGAAGAAAATAAAAATATAGGTAAATTACAAGTTACCACTTCCGTGTCCACTTTACAAAACTATATGTTGGGTGTCTTATCTGAAATAAAAACTGGCAAAATAGTCCATCAGATCGGAGTTAGTTATTCATTAGATGAAAATCGGTTTTCATTTAAAGATGGAAACGAAATAAAAACACGCACAACTACTGATTTTCACAATCGAAATATCATCTATCGTAACCAATTTGTCATTAATCCAAAGAATACATTAGAAATGGACTTTTGGTGGCAAGATGCTAGTCGGGATATTCCAGTCAGTATTACTTCAGCGCCACTTAGTCAATTGCAAAATGACCGAAATCTTCGATTGCATTTAAACCATAAATATTATACATCAAACTATAAATTCTCAAGTAGTTTGCATTATATGAAAGAAGGTTTGGATTTTATTACACCTAGTATTGACTCTAGATCAGAAGTAGAAATATATCAAGTTGGATTAGAAGTTACGGAGCATAAAAATAACGATCATCATCTGTTTTTGAAATATCGTAATGATATCGCTTATCCTAATTTTTATACGGGTACAAAAGCTAGACATACCATCAATTTTGGAGCATCCAAAAAGGTATTAATCAACGATAAAATCACAAGTCAGATTTCATTAAGGCAAGACTTGGTAGATAAAATATGGATGCCAACAGCAGCATCTATATTGGTAAACTATAAAAACGCTAGTGTAAATATTGCCAGAAATTACAACTTGCCTGGGTTTAATGATCTCTATTGGCCATCGGGTGGAAACACTAACCTTAAAACTGAAAGAATTGTCCAAGCTGAACTCGGAAGTAAATTTGATATACAAAAATTTCATTTTGGTAGCAAGGTATATTTTAATATCATTAATGATTGGATACAATGGGTGCCAGGAAATAGTGGTATTTTTTCTCCCATCAATCAAAAAAAAGTAAGAAGTACAGGACTAGAAATAGACATTTGGAGGACGATAGACTTCAAAAGTTTTAAATTAAAAAGTAGTGTTAGCTATGCATTCAATAGTACGACAACATTAGAACATTATACTATGGCTGATCAAGTAGGGAAACAACTTATTTATGTACCAAAACAGAAAATAAACACGGCGATTAGCTTGCATAAAAAACAATTTGACGCGGGTATTACCTACCGATTTATGAGTAAGAGGTACGACACATCGGATCATTCTGCATCATTGCCAGCCAATCATCTGGTGGATATGCATTTGGGTTATCAATATTCTGCATGGACACTGCAACTCAATATGCAAAATATCTTGAATGAAGATTATACCATTGTGCGTTTTTTTCCATTGCCAAGAAGACATTTTAATTTTACGATACGATACACGCTGATTTGACATTACGCATAAAATAAACATATTTTTCAAAATTTAAAATCATACTTTAATGAATAAGTTTTTAGTTTTTTTAATTGGATTTGTTATTATTTTCTCTTCTTGTGAAAAAGAAAGAGCTCAGTTCGATAATAATTTTTCTACGGGCATATTTGTAGTCAATCAAGGCGTTTTTCAAAGTGGAACTGGTACTATTACCTACCGTAACGAAGCTAACGATATACTAATCAACGACTTATTTGCTACCCAAAATAATGGTAAAGTCCTTGGGAACATTGCTCAGTCCATGATAAAGTTTGACAATAAATATTTTATTGCTGTCAATAACGCTGCAAAAATCCAAGTAGTCAATGCATCAGATTTTAAAATAATTGGCGAAATTCCAATCGAACTACCAAGATATTTTGCTACAGATGGTACAAAGTTATACGTCACTTCTTACAATACTGATCTTGCATCTGGAAAAATAAACGAGGTAGATACCAAAAATTTAACCATTTCATCATCGATCAATGTGTCTAATCTTCCTGAAAACTTGCTTCTTACTGGCGACAAACTGTATGTAACTCTAGTCTCTCCTTTTGGTCAGTCTTCTCAAGATGTATTAGTTGTCGATACCAAATCTAATCAAATATCAAAAACAATTAATGTGGGCGATAATCCAAATTCAATTGCTAAGGACAAAAACGGTGATATATGGGTAATTTGCAGAGGAAATGGTTTTGACCCAATTAATGGCACATTAGGTTCGCTACATCGACTCAGAGACGACCAAAAAGTAGCATCCTTTACACTAAGCAATGGAGCAAATGGATTGGTTGTGGATAATGATGGAGACAGATTGTACTTTCTAATGGATGAAAAAGTTATGGCACATGATATTTCGGATAGTACATTTGAAGAAGAATCCATATATGACGAATCCATAAATGACGAAAACTTTGATGCAATCAGCTACCAACCATCTACAAACAGGATATTTTTGTCAGACGTTAAGGATTATAACTCCGTTGGAGAGATCCTTATTATCAATCCTGAAACGAAATCTACCGGAAGATTTGACTCTGGCATTGCACCAGGTTTTATTTACTTTGCAGAATAGGAGGTTAAAGATTTGACAACCAAAGATTGCTTTTTAATGTTTATTACATTGCCTTCTACACTCAGATAGTGCGTGGAAGGCAATGTTTAATGGTATTCAAAGTTAATAATAACCGTGGAGATAGAAAAAGTCATAAGGCAGGAAAAATTTAAAAACCCTTTCCAAAAAGCATATATCAACCTGATTTATACTGCAAATTATTTTAGAGATACGCATGTCAATATTTTTGCATCACATGGCATACAAGGCAATCATTTTAATATTCTACGGATTTTAAAAGGTAAGTACCCTGAACCCGTTTCTCCTGGATATATCAAAGAAGTGATGCTTGATAAAGGATGTGACTTGACTAGATTGGTGAGTAAGTTGGTAAATTTAGGCCTTGTGACTAGAGGCATTTGTCCTGGCAACAAACGAAAAATGGATATTTCTTTGACATCCAAAGGACTTGAAACTGTAGATAAGATATCTTATGAAGTAAATGAATCTGACATGCAGCTCAAGACATTGACAGATAAAGAATACGAACAACTGAGTAATCTTTTAGATAAAATGAGAGGCTAACCAAACTTTTTTATCCTTCGAAATTAAATGATATGGTAAAAATCTGCGACACTACGTTTTCTAATACCCTTGCTTCGTTTTGACTACGATCATAGAGCAAAATATTGCCTAAACCTCTAGAAAACTTAATTTCCGGAGAGAAGATAAAATAAGGATAAAACATCTGAATACCTAAGCCCACTTCATACTGAAAATCATGTGGTGCAATCTTGATTAAGGATTGTCTAGACTTAGAATTGGTCTGTACGTCATAACTATATTTCAGCCCTGCAACTACAAACACTCTTTTGTCTTTGTAAGGCTCAGATTTGAATCTGATATGAAAAGGTAGCTCAAAAAACACAGATTCTAACTTTCTTTCTATTACTGCAGATTCATTATTGACGGGTGTAAATTGAATGCCACGTTGTGCAAATGAAAAACCTGGTAAAAACCTAAAATCAAAATAATCGCCTAGTTTTAGATTGGTCACCATATGCATATTGACACCAACGGAACTACTACCTTCTGTCACTCTTATGGAATCATTATTGATAAAAAAGCCAGATTGTTGTATTTTGTAACCAGAATTATTAAAACCAATATTTATTCCAAAATAGTAGGCTTTTTTGTTAAAACCTCTGAAGTTGTAATTATCCCTACCTCCTATCTGACCGAATATCAGATGAGCGCTACCTAATAAAAGTGATAATAAAACTATTTTTTTGCCAAGTAAATGGTGCATATTCCTGCGCTTAAAACTTTATAACTTGTCTGAGTAAATCCCAATTTGCTCAAAATACTGGTAAAATCTTCGTAATCAGGAAATACCTGTACAGACTCATAAAGGTATTTGTACGCCTTCTCGTCTTTGGATCTTACCTTGCCTATAACGGGCAAAATGTATTTAAAGTATATATTAAATAATTGTTTTAACGGAAAATGTCTTGGTTTTGAAAATTCAAGTACCATGATAGTGCCTCCTGGACGCAAAACACGATGCATTTCTGCAAGACCTTTCTCTAAGTTTTCAAAGTTTCTGACACCGAACGCAGCCATGACAGCATCAAAACTTCCTGTGTCGTATTTTAGATTTTCGCTATCTCCTATCTCTAGTGAAATGATCTTGTCGAGGCCTTTTTTGATGATTTTCTCGTCACCAATCTTTAGCATATTGGCAGAGATGTCCATGCCTACTATCCTATCTGGACGGATGACTTTAGCCGCTTCGATGGCAAGGTCTGCTGTACCTGTAGCAATATCTAAAATGCTTTTTGGCGACTCTTTTTGAAGTAGTTTGATGGCTTTTTTGCGCCATAGGACGTCTATTCCTAAGGACAACACTCGATTGAGATTGTCGTAATAAGGAGCTATTTTGTCAAACATGGATGTGACCTGACCTTTTTTGGACACGTCTTTGTCTGCGTATGGTGTAACTTGTGTCTTTTCAGACATATGGAAATTATTTTAGACAAATGATATTACTATCGAAATAAAAAAAGACTTAATTTGTTGCAAATTTGTGGGTATAAAGTCACTAATGTCCTTTCGAAATGCAAAATAAATAATAAAATACTAGAATATGTCCTTTTTTAAGAATGAAATCAGTTTTTGCTTTAAATATATCATGATAATCAGCATTTTATTTGCTAATCATGATGGTTTGGGTGCACAATCGGATACTTTGGCTATAAAAACTACCATTGACCTATTATTCGAAGGTATGGAGTCATTCGATTCTACTAAGGTCAAAAGTGTGCTATCGACGGACGCATTTTTAAAAAGTATTGTGAAATCAAAAACAGGAGAGACAAAAATTATTCATGAAACTGCCCAAGAATTTATCTCCTTGACAGGTATAAAAATTGAAGATGTACGTATAGATGAGCGATTATTGAGCTACGAAATAAAAATTGATGGTGATATGGCTATCGCCTGGACACCTTATGAGTTTTATATCAATGATATCTTCAGTCATTGTGGTGTAAATGTTTTTACCTTAAGCAAACTGGCAGGATCTTGGCAGATTATGGGTATTGTGGATACGCGACGTAAGATTGATTGTGACAAATAGGGTGATACAGTCTAGAATTTAATATGGTCGATTTGTATCTTTTTCTTACTTTTGCGGCTTCAAAAAAAATAAAGTATGATATCTGTTGATGGATTGGCAGTAGAATTTAGTGGTAGCACCTTGTTTAGTGACGTATCTTTTGTCATCAATGAAAATGACAAAATAGCCCTTATGGGTAAAAATGGTGCTGGAAAGTCCACCATGATGAAGATCATAGCTGGAGCACAGAAACCCACACGTGGACATATTCGTGCGCCAAAAGATGCTGTAATTGCTTACTTGCCACAACATTTATTGACAGATGACAACTGTACCGTATTTGAAGAGACGCTCAAGGCTTTTGGACAGATATTTGAGATGCGAGACAGAATGGCATTTCTTAATAGCGAATTGGAGACGAGGACAGATTATGAGTCAGATGATTACATGAAGTTGATAGAAGAGTCTTCAGAGCTAGGTGAAAAATTTTACTCACTAGAAGATATCAATTATGATGCAGAGGTAGAAAAAACCTTGCTTGGATTGGGATTTGTCAGAGAAGATTTCAATAGAGCGACTAGTGAATTTAGTGGTGGATGGAGAATGCGTATAGAACTTGCCAAAATCCTTTTGAAAAAACCAGATTTAATCCTACTCGATGAGCCTACTAACCACATAGATATTCAGTCCGTCATATGGCTGGAAAACTTCCTGATAAACAAGGCAAAAGCTGTCATGGTGATCTCGCACGATAAGGCATTTATCGACAATATCACCAATCGTACCATAGAAGTGACCATGGGTAGAATCTATGATTACAAGGCCAATTACTCGCATTACCTTCAACTCAGAGAAGAAAGACGTGCAGCTCAAGTTAGAGCTTACAAAGAACAACAAAAAGTAATAGCTGAAAGTGAGTTGTTTATAGAGCGATTCAGAGGTACTTACTCTAAGGCAAATCAAGTCAACTCTGTAGAGAGAATGCTCGAAAAAATGACCATCATTGAGATAGACGAGATCGATAATTCATCCTTAAAACTAAGATTCCCACCATCTCTGAGATCGGGAGATTACCCTGTGACCGTGCAGCATATGTCGAAGAGTTATGGAGATCACGTCGTATTCAAAGATGCTAATATGACCATCGAACGTGGACAAAAAGTATCATTTGTAGGTCGTAATGGTGAAGGTAAATCCACGATGATCAAAGCCATCATGGGAGAGATAGATTTTGAAGGGAAATGTGAGTTAGGACACAATGCCAAAGTAGGTTATTTCGCTCAGAATCAAGCTGCACTCCTAGATCCATCGCTCACCGTATTTCAGACGGTAGATGAGGTAGCTGAAGGAGAAGTAAGGACACAATTGAAAAATATATTAGGATGTTTTATGTTCTCCGGTGATGATATCGACAAAAAAGTGAGTGTATTATCAGGAGGAGAGCGAACGAGATTGGCTATGGTAAAACTACTTTTAGAGCCTGTGAATCTTCTTATTCTCGATGAACCTACCAACCACTTGGACATCAAATCAAAAGATGTACTTAAGGAAGCTTTACTAGCATTTGACGGAACGCTGATCTTGGTATCTCACGATAGGGATTTCTTACAAGGACTAGCTGAGAAGGTATTTGAATTTAAGGATAAAAGAGTAATAGAACACTTCGAGACAATAGACGACTTCTTGGTAAGAAATAGAATGGAAAGTCTGAAAGAGATAGAGAAAAAGGGGTAGGAAGTTGTGCTTTTCGTTTGATATTTCGTAATTTTGTCATGAATTATGGTTAAAGTATTCTTATGAGAATTTTATGTCTTTTTATCTCTTTAATTTTGTTTACAACAATATCATTCTGTCAGGTAGATATTTATACACCCAATCAAGATTTATTAAAAAAATATAAAATCAAGGAATATAGAAAAACAACTGGCCAATATATAAAAGGTTCTTTTATAGGTACTTCGGTTAAATATAAACTAAATAAACATGGTATGGTTCTTAATGAAGATTACGATTGTGTCAATGAAGGATGTTTTAGTAAAGTTAAATACGAATACATAGATGATACTATTTTAATTTCTAAAACTTATTATCCTTATCCATATAATCCAAAAAAACATTTTAGTATTTATCAGTATAAGTATACGGATTCAATGCTGCTAAGAGAAGAAATAGAGTTTGATTCTTTGGATAATATAGAAAGTAAGTATATTTACAATACCCAAGGTCACTTAGAAAAATTGACAAATTTTTATCCTGACACAACTATAGAAATGAATTTCAGCTATCATTTTGAAGAAGAACTTCCTAAGTTTAGGAAATATTATGTAGGCACTAAACATGAATCAAATAGGTACTATGTATACGATAAAAATAAAAACTTAATCTCTCAACATGAAAGATGGATAAATGGAGAAATGTTTTTTTCAAAGCAATATAAATATGATAAAGAGCAAAGATTAATTTATGTTAGACAAGTATCTAATGGCAACTATAAAGACGGAATTATTGATACTAATGGCATATCATTTGATGATGTAATAAGTGGGTATATTAATGAAGATTTTATCAAATATGATAAAAAAGGTTTGTTAAAAGAAGTTGTTTATAAAAGAAATGGCGATACTGTCGTTACGTACTTGTATTCTTACAAGTTATAAAATGAATTATCTTACTTAACAATGACATTTATCACCATCTCAGATACACACGGGCAACATCGCAACTTGGATTTGCCTGATGGCGATGTGCTTATTCATGCTGGCGATATCAGTAGTCGTGGCACGGAGTATGAGATCAGATCGTTTTTGGATTGGTTTGAGAGATTGGACTATAAATACAAAATTTTTATTGCTGGAAATCATGACTTCTTTTTCGAACAAGAAGATTCCGCTACCATACAATCTATTCTGCCAGAAAATGTCATTTACCTAAATGATAGTGGTGCAAATATCGAAGGAATATCCATTTGGGGCTCACCAGTATCGCCTTGGTTTTATGATTGGGCTTTTAATAGACACCGTGGCGAAGACATCAAAAAACATTGGGACCTTATACCCGGTGATACTGATATCCTTATCACACATGGTCCTGCTTTTGGCATCCTCGATCGGACAGTCAGTGGTCTTCATGTAGGCTGCGAGGAATTAAAATACAAAATTGATACACTCAAACCCAAGATTCACATATGTGGCCACATACATGAAGCCTATGGCCAAAAAGAAACACCTGACACACTATTTATCAATGCAAGTGTACTAGATGTAAGGTACCAAATGGTCAATAATGCTATTGGGTTTGAGATGTGATGCTAATTCTTTTTTATTAAAAAATTTATGTTTAAACATACTCTAAGTTGCATTAAGATTTTTCACCTAAAAAACGATAGCTATTTTTTCCAGATCAATGCTCAACATGATAAAAATCTATATAATATGGTTTCTGAATAAACGGATATGAGCAGTTTAATTATATTTGTGCAAAATATGAATTATGAAGAATGTTCTTTTTTACATCATTACACTAACTATGATAACATCTTGTCATGTGTCACAGATGTCAACGTTTAAGGGTAAGTACAATAGGTTTTTGGATAGTGATGAAAAGGAAGTGATAACAAAGTATCATAATGTAACATCCAAAAAGCCAAATGGGACATTTGTCTTTAGACAGTTTTTTCCTGAGACGGGACAAATAACGCATTATTTTCATTATGATAAGGTGACTAATCAAAAAAATGGTCCATATCAGGAATGGTATGACGATGGCACACTCATAGCAGAAGGTCAGTATGACGATGGAAAAAAAGTGGGAACATGGTATGTAAACAGTATGAATGGCGTGTATAAAGACGGTAAAAAAGAAGGGGAATGGAAGTGGATAAATAAAAAAGGTCAAGTAGAAGCTGTTTATAACTACATAAATGACCAAAAAGAAGGGAAATTCATAGAGTATGACTCGCTTGGTATGGTAGAAAATGAAGGTCTCTATCGCGGAGATACTATTTATAATGAGACAAGACAAAAGACGATAGTAACAGTCAAAGAAGTAGTGCCTATGATGGCTTCCTGTATTCAAGAAAGTCTGGAAGAGAGGAAAGCGTGTTCGGATCAAACCATTTTACAATATGTCTACAGAAGTCTAAGATATCCAAGACAAGATCGAGAAAATGATGTGTCAGGTCAGGCAATAGCACAGTTTACCATAGACAAAGATGGGAGTGTAGTCGATGTCAAAGTGATAAGAGGTATCTGCCAAAGCATTAAGGACGAAGTCACCAGAGTAATAACCAATATGCCCCCATGGAATCCCGGATACCAAAATGGAAAGCCGGTGAGAGTATTGTATACTTTGCCAGTTAAGTTTAAATTGGAGTGAGTAAAATGTATAACATCTCTCATAACTTCTACCTACGTCAAGCCAAATAACAAAAGTTATATAGATGATATAAAAACTAGTTATTATTTTTGTGATTTTAATTTTCAAAATGGCAAAGAAAAGACAGATATTAAATTTTTCTTTCATCCTTAATATAAAAATGCTAAGGATAATCTACATTTGTTGAATTATCTTTACCATGAGAAACGAAGATGACTAAATTTATCTTTAGGTGTTAAAATTATTGGTTGGACTTTTATCAAAGATGATAAAATTATTTAATTAAAAATTGTATAAAAAATGATTAGGATTTTGCATTTAACCGACTTTCACTTAAATAAGAGAACTTTGAGAGATTGGAATGATTTTTATAAAAAGTCTTTTTTTGAAAAGATTGAAGAATTTCAAGCAGAAAAGAAAGTGGATCTAATCTTTTTTACTGGAGATCTTATTGATAAAGGTGGTAAGGATTTTGGAGGTGCAGAACAAGGTTTTATTGAATTTGAAAATAATATTATAAATCCTATTTTAGAATTTATGGGTTTAGATATTTCAAGATTTATAATTTGTCCAGGAAATCATGATATCAATAGAAATGCAGATGACGAAATTTCTGAAAATGGATTAAAAGGCACATTAAGTTCATCGGAAAAAATTATAAGCTTTATAAATGACTCAGAGAAAAAAAACAATTATAATTATATTCAAAGAATCAAAGAATATAAATCATTTGAATATAAGTTATATGATAAAATTAATGTCGAAAAAACTCAATCAATATTTAAGTTTTCATCTAAAGTAGAGATTGGTGGTGTTCTAATAGGAATCAGCTCATTAAATTCGTCTTGGAGATGTTATGACGAAAATGATTTTGGAAAGATAATAATTGGAGAAAATCAGGTTAACGACAATTATAAATTTATTGAAAATTGTAGACTAAAAATTGCGCTTTTACATCACCAATCAGATTGGTTTGCTGAAGCAGAAAGAAGAATTATTAATTCACATATTAACAAGAATTATGATTTAGTATTGTCTGGCCATGTTCATGAAAATATATCAAGTGTAACTACTGGGTTCACAGGTGCATGTTTTCATAATGTATCTCCTTCAGGTTTGAATCAAATAAGAACAGATAATTCAACCTTTGCAAATGGATTTACCATTATTGATTATGATGACAATGTAACATGTCACTATCTAAAATATAATCATAGCCAAAAGAAATTTGTTGACAACACAGATGTTGTAGACAAAGGAAAAATAACTTTTACAATACCATCAGTCCAACCAGCCGATATTATTAATAGTTACAGGGAAGCTATAACCAATATAATTGAAGATCATTACGAAGAAATGAATAATCATTTTATAAAAGGAAAAAATAATGAAAAAGATACTACTGTTAAAGATGCATTTATTTATCCACCAATTGATGATGGAAAGAGCTATTACGACCTAGAGCAAACAAATACTAATTTAAACGATATTATCAATTCTGATAACCATTTTCTATTTCTTGGTGAGCAAGAATCTGGAAAGAAAAGTTTATTATATAGGATATTAGTTGAATACGTTGAAGAGTTTGAAATTTACAAAAAAATTCCTATTTTTATTGACTTTAGTGAAGTTGGTAATAAAGAGTTTATAACAATTATTAAAGAATATTGTAGGCTTGGCACAATAAAAGCTAAAGAAATTCTTGAGCATGGAAAGTTTATAATATTAATTGATAATTTGAATTATCATGAGTCAAAAAACTTTGGAAACCAAATTAATAAACTTCATAAATTTTTGAAAGACTATCCTAAAACACGTATTATTGGTACTTATGAGAATGATAATCAAGTTGTTTTGCCACCCGAAATTCTCAACCACTGTAAAATACCATTTTCTTTTCATTATTTAAGAGGACTTAAGTCAAAAGAAATAAAACAAATAATGAGACAATGGCTACCTTCAGACGACAAAATTAAAAATGAAGAAAGCTTAGAAAAACTGGTAAATACATTTTCTTCATATCATTTATCAAATAACGCCCTTTCTGTTCATTTATATTTATGGAGTCTTGAAAATACAGATAGAAAGCC